>JANYFI010000300.1 GCA_025362765.1 Ferruginibacter sp.
CGCTGCCAGATGTATCCAACTCAGAAGTGAAAAGGATATTGCAGGTGCAGGATAAACTGATAAAGTCGGTGCCCGAAGTAGCACATGTATTAGGCAAGGCAGGGCGTGCCAATACTGCCACAGACAATTCGCCCATCAGCATGATAGAGACCATCGTTACCTTAAAGCCAAAGAGCGAATGGAGGGCAGGCACCACAAGAGAAAAATTGATAGACGAGCTTAACAGCAAACTGCAGATACCGGGCGTAACCAATGGATGGACGCAGCCGATCATCAACCGTATCAACATGCTTTCTACAGGCATACGTACAGATGTGGGCATAAAAGTTTACGGGCAAAATTTGGATACCATCAACGTGTTTGCACAAAAAATAAGGCAGGCGCTGCAAGGTACCAGTGGCGTGAAGGACTTATATGTAGAACCGATAACCGGAGGCAAATACATAGACATCACCATGAAGCGGGACGAGATAGGAAGGTATGGGCTTAGCATTGACGACGTAAATACGCTGATAGAAAGTGCGCTTGGCGGCATGAAGCTGACCACCACCATTGAAGGCCGGCAAAGGTTTTCTGTGAATGCAAGGTTTGGGCAGGATTTCAGGAGCAACATCCAATTACTAAAACAATTGCAGGTGCAAACAATGTCTTCGGGGCCTATCCCTTTATCGGCTGTGGCAGACATAAAAATAAGTGAAGGCCCGCCGATGATAAATTCGGAAAATGCATTGTTAAGAGGCACAGTACTATTTAATGTAAGGGGGCGTGACCTTGCCGGCACAGTAGAAGATGCGAAGATAAACCTGGATAAGATGGTGGGCAAACTACCTAAAGGATATTTTGTGGAATGGAGCGGACAGTACGAAAACCTGATACGGAGCGAAAAAACATTGAAGCTGATATTGCCTGTAGTACTGCTCATTATATTTATGTGCATGTACTTCGCATTCCATTCCGCAAGGGAAGCCTTCTTCAGCCTCATCTCTATCCCCTTCGCACTTATTGGCGGCGCATTGATGATTTATTTTTGGGGAATCAACCTTTCCGTTGCCGTAGCGGTAGGCTTTATAGCTTTGTTTGGCTTGGCAGTGGAAACAGGTATCGTAATGGTTATTTACCTCAATGATGCCATGCAGCAATTAGTAACCCTGAAGGGAAATTCAAAAGACACTATTACCAAAGAAGACATTAGGGAATACGTGATTGCAGGCGCTGCGAAAAGATTGCGCCCTAAGATAATGACTGTATGTGTTTCGCTGTTTGCATTGATACCCATCCTATGGAGCACAGGCGTAGGCAGCGATGTGATGAAGCCCATTGTGCTGCCGATGATAGGCGGCGTGCTTACATCCGCAACGCACATATTATTAGTTACGCCGTTGATTTTTTTAATGACAAAAGAATATGAACTAAGAACATTTGGCAAGATAGATATCACTGAAATAAAACACTAAGCATGCAAAAAACTACCATTATAGCATTGCTGTTTTTAACGGCAAGCAGTACCTCAACCGCTCAAAAAATAATGGGTATGGAAGAAATTATCCATGCGATAGACAGCTCCAACCCTGTAGCGAAAATATACGAAGCACAGATAAGGGCAATGGACGAAGCCGCCAAAGGTGCCAGAAGCTGGATGCCCACTGAGTTTGGCACCGGCTTATGGATGGCGCCTTACAATACCGGCCTCTGGAAAAAAGGCGCTGATGGCACGCCGGGCATGGGGCAGTACATGGTATCTGTACAACAAATGTTCCCTAACAAAAAAAAGCAGGATGCAGAGGAGGCTTACATGAAGGGCATGTCGGCAGCAGATAAGGAAAGGAAAAAATTCAGCCTTAACGAATTGTATGCGGCGGCTAAAAAAGACTTCTACGGCTGGCTCTTCATCAAAAGAAAAATAAGCCTGCTGGATGAAAATAAGAACCTGCTGGAATTGATGCTAAAAGATGCGGAGATAAAGTACCGCAACAGCCTTGATAGGATGAGCGCTTATTATAAAGCCAAAGCTGCAGTAGGCAACCTCCTTAATAACAGGATAGCACTGGACAATGAAGCAGCCCAAAAACGCACACAACTGAACACGCTTATGAACAGGGATAAGCATGCGCCATTCGATATCGATACGGCTTTTTCTATAAACGATTTTACTGCTTTATCAGTTGATACAACCCATTTAATAAACCGGAGCGATATTAGGGCAATAGACAGGGACATAGCGTTGACGGCCTTGCAACAGATAGCAGAAAAACAAAAGACAAAACCTGAATTTGGAATTAGGTATGAGAACATGTTAGGCTTTGGCGGGCTGCCTATGCAATATACTTTGATGGGCATGGCAAGGATACCTATCGGAAGGGCTAACCGGATGTCGAAAGCAACCATAGAAAGCCTTAAATGGAAATCAGAAGCCCTAGCCAAGCAGAAAGAAATGTTGCTGAACGAATCATCCGGTATGGCTGCCGGCACAAGCGAGGAACTTGATTCCAAAAAAAGACAGGTGGCGCTTTTTGAAGAAAATATCCTGCCCGCAGTAAGAAAGAATTATCAGGTAATCCAATCAGGCTACCAGCAAAATACAGAACAGTTAACTGCGCTTTTTGAAGCATGGGATTCTTTAAACAAGGCATCGCTTGAATACTTGGAAATATTACAACAGCTAACGGATTTACGGGTAGAACTGGAAAGGATATTTGAAATAAGATAAACAACTTACATCATGCAGGGCATACAATATAAAAAGTTTTTGCTGCCATTATTTTTTGCAGGGGCATTATTGGCTACAGGCACATCGTGCAGGCAAAAACAGGCGATAGTGCAGGCTCGGAAAACTGTAGTAGAAAAGCAGTTATACACGTGCTCAATGCATCCGCAAATAATAATGGAAGCTCCAGGTTCGTGCCCTATCTGCGGCATGGAGCTGGTTAAAAAACCACGCGGCTCTAAAAAAATATATAGCGTACAATTGGAAGACTTGTTACAGCCAACCAACGGGTTTGTTATAACCGATTTGCCTGTAACTACTATGCG
>JANYFI010000323.1 GCA_025362765.1 Ferruginibacter sp.
GCAACCATTTACTTTGTATGAAGCGGAAGCCTTTTTAAAAAGCCGCAATGTACAGTTGAACCGCTACCAGGTAACCCAGTTGTATATGGCATTTGGCGGTGTGCCTCATTATTTAAATCAGGCAGTGGCCGGCAAAAGTGCGGCGCAAATTATAGAAAAAGCGTGTTTTACAAAAAATGGATTTCTGTATAATGAATTTACCGATTTATACAAGGCTTTATTTGATAGTGCAGACAGGCATTTTAAGGTGATTAAAGCATTGGCTTCAAAACCCATTGGTTTAAACCGAAATGAAATTATCAGAGTATGTAAGTTGCAAAGCGGCGGCAGCACCACTAATTTGCTGGAAGAATTATCTGCCTCGGGGTTTATTACTCCTTATATCCCAATGGGAAAAAAAAGTAAAGACAGTATTTACAAACTCACGGATGAATACTCCTTATTTTATTTAAAATTTATGGAGCCTAACCGTGATGGAACTAAAGGAACCTGGTTAAGGCTGAGCGACACGCCTGCCTGGAAAAGCTGGAGTGGTTTTTCATTTGAAAGTGTGTGCAGTAAACATATTCCCGCCATAAAAATGGCACTTGGTATCAGTGGTATTTATAGTGAAACATCTATTTGGAAAAGCAAGGGCAATAGCAACAATGCCGGGGCGCAAATTGACCTGGTAATTAACCGGAGAGATAATTGTATTAATCTTTGCGAAATAAAATTTCACGAACATGCTTTTTCAATAGAAAAGAAATATGCGGCTGCTTTACAACAAAAGAGAAATATTTTCAGGATGGAAACGAAAACCAATAAGCATCTTTTTATAACCATTATTACTAGCAATGGTATACAGCCTGATGAGAACAGTATTGGGCTCATTGATCAATACATACACCTTGACCAGTTGTTTGTTGCCTGGCAAAAAGAAGGATAATATCCAGAGCCAAAACTATGGTTGAAAGGGTAGTTTTGGCCCGGGATGTAAAGAAGATTTGGGCGAAATTGCCGTAAAAATGGCAACGGGAAAACGTAAAATTGCTCGCTGAAAAGTGTTCATAGCGTTATTCCAATACCGGGCGTAACCATCGTTTTACATCATCCGCCGGCATTTCTTTTCTTTCTGTGTAATCCTTCAACTGATCATCATTGATTTTGCCTACACCAAAGTATTTGCTGGCTGGGTTGGCAAAATACCAGCCACATACAGACGCAGCAGGATACATAGCCAACGATTCTGTAAGATGAATACCTGTTGTTTGCTCGCCGCCCAATAAAGTAAACAGTTTGTATTTTTCTGTATGGTCAGGGCAGGCAGGGTAGCCAGGTGCAGGCCGGATTCCCTGGTATGTTTCTCCAATTAATTGCTCATTGCTCAGGTGTTCATCTGATATATATCCCCAATATTCAATGCGGGTTTTCTTATGCAACAGTTCCGTAAATGCTTCGGCAAGCCGGTCCGCCAGCGCTTGCAAAATTATTTTGTTGTAATCATCCTGCGCTGCTTCAAATTTTTTGATATGTGGTTCGATGCCTTCGATTGTTACAGAAAAGGCACCTAAAAAATCCTTCAGGCCGGTTGGTTCCGGAGCTATAAAATCTGCCAGGGATAAGTTAGGCTGACCGGCAACTTTCTTTATCTGCTGGCGTAAAAATTCTAATTTCAGGGTATCTTTTCCATTTGTTATTTCAACTGTATCGGGCGCTGTTTTGGCAGCTGGCCAAAAACCAATAGCGCCTCTTGCGTTTAACCATTTTTCCTTAATAATCTGTTGCAGTAATTTTTTTGCGTCGTTGTATAATTTGGTGGCTTCAACACCAATTACCTTGTCTGTAAGCAGTGCCGGAAATTTGCCATGCATTTCCCATGCAATGAAAAAAGGTTGCCAGTCAATGTAGTCAGCTATTTCAGCCAGGTCGTAGTTATTAAAAATTTTTGTTCCGGTAAATGTTGGGACCGCGGGTATAAAATTTTGCCAGTCAATTACGGCACCGTTTTGCTGCGCCTCTGCAAACGGCAAATAATTTTTTATTGTTTTACGATTGGCAAAATCTTCTTTTAATTTAAG
>JANYFI010000331.1 GCA_025362765.1 Ferruginibacter sp.
TTCTAAGCCGACTCCTTCTATCGAACTGGCAATGCCTGTTTTATTCAGGGCTAAATTGATAGCACCTGATGTAACGGTAACAGCACAGGTAGCTGTCTTATTTCCATCAGTAGTTTTGACAGTAATTGTTGCTGTTCCTGCTGCAATACCAGTAATAACGCCTGTTGCGCTTACTGTTGCAACGCCTGTATTATCTGAATTCCATGTTACATTCGTATTCGTAGCATTAACAGGTGTAACAATTGCAGTCAATGTAATTGACGCACCCGTGCCTACGCTGGCAGTGGTTGGTGAGATACTAACTCCTGTAACGGCCACACTAGCGCCGGTAGAAGTTAACACTAATACATAATCAGCACCCGAGGGAGTTGTAAAAGTTTTTATTCCCGAATTACTAAGACCACTGCTTATATTAATGTAAGATCCACTCGTGCAGTTGTACCATTTGGCATCAACGGCTGCTGACATTTTCCCCATATTAACAGTAATTGTTCTGGTGGTGGGAACATAAATTAAGCCTAAGCTACCATTTGCAGTTACCGCACCTAATGCCAGTTCATAACCGGAACTAAGATTTGAATTCGTTAGGAAAGCATTATTCAAATCTGGTACTAAATCATACCAGGCGACAGAATTAAAGAGATTGGCTAAATACGTCATGCCATTTGCTCCTTCAGTATAAAAAGCATTTTGCCAGCCAGGAGCTGCATGCCACATCGGATTACTTCCAAAGGCATGACCGCAAACACCGGACAACATTGATTGATAAGCTTGCTGGCGCATTTGAGCTGGCCCACGGTTACGCCAATCATTTTCATAATCTCCTTCTCCCAAAAATACTGGCCTTACCGGCGTTCTGCTTGTATATTCACTTGTTATTTCATCATGCGGTGGATTATAAGTATACATCATATTCAAATCAAGCCAGGATGCATTTGAAAAAGATGCACTTGCCTCATACTGTCCATGAATAGAAATTAATTGCTGTGGTGCTATTGATTTAATTTTAGAGGCTATGATATCATACTCAGCAGATTTTGAGGAATAATTTGCATCACCTCCCATACACCAACCAATATTATTATAATTTTTATACCTGTTGGCAAGAAACGCTCCATAGATTGCGCAATTAGATGTAGTCATATACTGTTCCCAATCGCTCTGAAAAATTGGGAAGATCGTTAAGTATAATCCTTTTTGATTAGCCAGTTGAATAAGTTGATCACAAAATTGAAAATATGCCTCATTCGGCTGCGACAAGTCAAATCCGCCATTCAAAAAAGGAGCATCGCCATTGGCATTCGCATTCGGCCTGGATGCCTTGGGTGTAAATGGCAAGAGGTGAACCTGGATAGTAGTAAATCCCTGTTGTTTCCTGGTATCAAAATAAGTTGTAGCATCTGCTATATTGTCTGACTGAAATACTACCCATCTTGTATCGGCATTATACAAAAATGGTTTACCTGTATTGTCTGTCAAATATCTTTTATTAGGCGATATTTTTAAAGGGAACGTGTATTGTCCAATAACCATTGAAGTAACAAAAAAGGAGAGTATTGTTAATAGCAATACCTGATGAACAATTGTAAATTTTTTCATGTGTAAGTTTTTTTTTGTAATGAATTTTTATATGTAGTTTAAAATAGGATAACAATTAATAGATGAATACGCTTTATTTTTTGTGTAACTCAATTAGTAGGTAATGAGCAGATGCATCCAGCGTTCCACTAATATCTTTAAACACGCTCATTAATACCATCTCCCGTTGGAATACATATTCCTTAAGAAATAAAAAACTGTTCTCTTACACTTTGCCTGAACGTGCAGGTACTTTTCTAACAGCCTTATGACGGATAAATCAAAAATGAGTGAAATGTCCATTGTGTAACACAACCGGCATTTCACCATTTGTTTAACATTTACAAAATAGACCTGTTGACGTATTCATATGTACTTGATTTGTTGCTTATACTTTTTGATGCTGATGATACGTAACTAATTCATCAGCAATTTTTTTATTACCAGTCCGTTGTTATCTGACACTTCAATTAAACAGACACCCCTATATTTCAATTTGCTTAAATCGATGGCGTACTGCGTGCCTGCAGGTAATTGTTTTGTATAGATTTTATTGCCTGCTGCATTATACACAGTTAAATGTTTG
>JANYFI010000361.1 GCA_025362765.1 Ferruginibacter sp.
GAAAAAACATTCAAAGACTCAACTAATTCAAGTAAACGATGGTTTTTAAATAAGAAATTTCTAAACTTATCTCCTTGTTCTAAAACCATGAAAGTGTTAGGTGTAATAAATCCCAGAAGGCCATTTTGTTGAAGTAGATAATTTGATAGTTCGAAAAAGTATATGTAAGACTCATAATTATATTGAGTTGTGACATAAGAATTATCAAAAAATACTTTCTCCTGTTTGCTAAAATCAATCCCATACGGCGGGTTCCCAATCACCACATCAAAACCTTTATAATTGCCATCACCATCCAGCACTTCCGGAAATTCAAATCGCCATTCAAAAGCATTGTTGTAAATGGCCGCGTTTTTATATTCATCCACTTTGGCTTCCAGTTCGTCAATTTTTTTTTGCAGGATTTTCTTTTTTGAGATTGTTTCTGCTTCGGTCATTTTTTTAAGGCCAAACAAATCGGTAAAGTCAACCGCAGTAATGTCTGCACGCAGTTTGCTCAGGTCTTTCTGGTACGGGTGTTTGTTGAGTACCGTGCTTAAAAATTCTTTTTTAATATCTGCTAAAAATGTTTTCAGTTCGTCCTTTGCAGCTTTGTCTTTGGCGCTTTTATACGCTTCCACTGTAATTAAATAAGCCTGGTGGCTGAAGCGTTTTGTACGGGTAAAAACATCACTCAGGTCAGCGTCTAATTTAAAGCGACTGATAAGGCTATTGCCGCATTTGATGTTGATATCAATATTGGGCAGGGTCTCCAGTTCGGCTTTCTTTTCCGGTATGTAATAGGCATTCTTCAACAATTCAATCCATAGCCTTAACTGGCAAATCATTACACTTTTTGGGTTAATGTCAACACCAAACAGGCAGTTTTCTATCAGCGTTTGTTTTTCATGAAACAGCATTTCCTGCACTTCCTGCAACTCTTCAATAGGTAAATTATTCTGGTTTAACTGGTAGGCAAAAAAGCGGTCCGTCTCCACATTTTTTACAATCAGTTCATCATTGGCTACCGTAATTTTATGGCTGCTGCAACGATTGCCATTGCGATAGCTCAATATGCGCAAATCACTTTTAATAGCCAGCAATTCATTCAGGGCGCTTACTAAAAAATGACCACTGCCCACAGCAGGGTCGCAGATTTTAATAGCGTCAACCAAAGCGTTTGCTTTTGCCCGTTCCGCTTTGTTACTGTATTCAATCGTGGCTTTCAGAGTCTCGTAATCCTCAATTTTTTCGTACGTTTTACTGCCGCCCTCTTTAAACTTTTGTACCACAGCCCGCCGCAATGTTTCGCGGCACATGTACATGGTGATAAAACCGGGTGTAAAGAAACTGCCATCCTTGTAACCATTTATTTTTTCAAAAATTAACCCCAGCACGCTGGCGTTGATAATCGTTTTATTGTCTTCCTTCATCAGGCTAGCTTTATCGCTGGCGAAATCATAGGCATCCAAAAATTCAAACAGGTATTGCAAGGTATTCTTGTTGCCTGCTAAGCGTTTGCCGTTGTTGTCTTTTAACACCGTGCTGCTGTATAAAGGCAAGTCAAGCCGGTCTTTTAAAGCACTGATGTAGCCATAACGTTGCTCGTTGGCGGTTGCTTCAAACAGAGAGCTGTTCAGGTAAGGAATGTTCTCGAATTTTAAATTAACCGAAGGCGAGCGCTTGTCTGCCGGTAATGCCAGCACTTCAAAAAACAATTCATCCAGTTCATCAAAATCCCGGATACGCCCGGTGTTTAGAAAGGAATATTGTTTATTGCCGCGGTGGTATTGTATCAACTGACCTTCCAGCAATTTTAAAAATAAAATGCGGTTGAGCCAGTTGATGCACAATTCCAGCCCGATGGAAAAAGTATCTACCTCGTTCAGTCCGCCACGGCCGCGGCTTTGTAAAATGGTGATGGTGTTTTCCAGCAAAGATCCTTCGTTTCTTTTGCCTTCAGCTTTTCGGCCAATCAGTTTTTTGCTGCCATCTTTCTTTTCTTCAAGGCCAAGGATGTGGAGTAATTCGTTATAAAATTCTTTGTTGAGACTATTGCTGTCGTTGGCAAATGATTTTTTCAGCAGGTGCTCGCCACTGAAAATTTTATAAAGATCAACCAGTTTTTCGTCATCGACTTTACTGGCGTTAGTGGCGACGGCCAGAGCGTCTTTTAAATTAAAATAAGCAGCGTTAAGGTTGTAAGTGCTTTGTTCAATAAATGGTTTCAGCAATTGGTTGTACAACCATTCCGTTTTATCACCCACCAACGTGCCATCGTTCCAGGCTTTATAATCCTTCAACAGGGCTTTGTTATCGAAAAACAATTTTTCAAAATCCTGTGCATCAAACACAAACCAGTCGTACACATTGGTAGCAACCAAGTATTTGATAGCCGTATTGTTTTTGTAAATACGTTCCTGCAAATAGTAATGTGCCAGTTCATGCAATGCTTTGGCGTTGGGCTTTTGCACTGATATCATCTCAGCCTTGTTGCCCGGTTTTTTTGCTTCGATAATTACGCC
>JANYFI010000343.1 GCA_025362765.1 Ferruginibacter sp.
TCGCTCTAAGTTTATCGAAGAACCAATAATAGCTATCCGCAAAAATAACAAGCTAACACTAAGCAGGCATTTCCCATTAACATTTTAAAAACATTACAGCCTCTCAGTTAACAAACTAAAAACAAGCCGTTAACGTTAATCGAATTAGTTTTGCAATATCAATGAGAAGATTCCTGTCCTTCATATTATTACTCTGTCACATCAATGCATCTATGTTTTTACCTCAGGTAGCAGAAGTGGATGTGTATGATAGCCAGGGCAATCAGCTGGATGACGTTAATAGTGTGATAGAATACTTCCAGGTAGCATTGGGATACGATCATCATGCCGATGATGAGGACGATGACAACGGACAAAATTTTCACCTGGTAAAAAATATCGAATATAATTACCAGCAGGTGATCACCCTGGCAGAAAATAAACTTGTTTACCGGTTACCTGCGTTAATATTTCATCCTATCAGGGAAGACAGCTTTCAATCGCCGGTTCAGGATATTAACACGCCACCGCCAGATACCGCAGTATAAACCCCGCAATTTTTAGTTACAATGTACCTGTATGATAACAGTACGGCAACCCGGTGCGTTGTAATAGCCTATTTTTTTAACCCCGTTAATAATTTTTTCATCATCATGATCCACACTTTCCAAAGGCTGGCAAGTCTGTTGGCAGCACTATTGCTTTTCTCAGCAGTATTGCAGGCACAGGACACCCTACGCATCACCCTACCGCAGGCCGAGCAACAATTTTTACAAAAAAATCTTGACCTGCTGGCAGAAAAATACAATATTGATATTGCAAAAGCGCAGGTGATCCAGGCAAAATTGTACACCAATCCCAATTTTTCTTTTACCGGCAACATTTATAATCCGCAGGATAAAAAATACTTTGACGTAAGCAATAAAACAGGAGAATATATTGTAGCGGTACAGCAATTGATACGGGTTGCCGGCAAGCGAAACAAGGAAATAAAAATAGCCGAAACGGGCACCAGGCTTAGCGAAAACCGCTTTTTTGATTTGCTGCGTACGCTGCGTTTTTCACTCAGAAGCAATTTTTTCAGCGCCTACTATTTGCAAAATTCAGTGAATGCCTACCAGGCACAAATTGCTTCACTTGAAAAAATGAATGCTTCCTACGAGTTGTTACAGCCAAAAGGCGTTGTGACGCTAAAAGATGCCATCAGGATTAAATCGTTGCTGTATAGTTTAAAAGCAGATCAGACTTCACTGCAAAACCAGTTAAACGATATCCAGGCTGAACTGCGCATATTATTGCAGGATAACAAAACGTATTTCATTCCCATGGCTGACAGCAAAGCCGCGCTGTCCGACTCTTTTAAGCAGGTAAAACTGGCTGATTTAATTGACACTGCCTACCAAAACCGGTTTGATTTAAAACTGATGGAAAATAACCTGTTGTACAACCAGCAAAATTATTCGCTTCAAAAAGCAATGGCGAAGCCGGATGTTACACTAGGCGCACAATTTGATAAACGCGGCAGTTTTGTAGACAACGCCTCTTTTTTTACAGCAGCCATCGACCTGCCATTTTTTTACCGCAACCAGGGAAATATCAAAGCCGCTAAAATAAGCATCGATCAAAGTAAAGTACAATTAAACCAGCAAAAGCTAACAGTTGAAAATGAAGTTCAGTCGGCTTATATCAAAGCATTGAACACGGATAAAATGCTGCAATCCATCGACCCTTCATTCGCCGGTGATTTCGAAAGTTTATTAACCGCCATCACCCAAAATTTTGAAAAGAAAAACCTCAGCCTGATTGAGTTTACCGATTTCAACGAATCGTATAAAAATAATATTCTGCAGATAAATGACTTGCAAAATCAAAAAATGCAGGCCATTGAAACGCTCAATTTTACCGTTGGTAAAACCATCTTAAACAATTAATTCCATAAAATGAAAGCAGCAAGTATCGGTGCATTAATTACCCTCACCACGTTTTTTGTTTCCTGTAGCAGCCATAAGGAAGAAGCCGCACCGGAAAGGCCTGTCATCTCTGACAGTATTATTAAAAATGTACAAACAGCGCCCGCGGTGCAGCAAGATGTAAGCGACCTCATTCGCTTAAACGGCAAAATTGAAGCCAGCGAAAACAAGCAGGCCAAAGTATTTTCATTGGTAAGTGGAAGAACCACGTTGGTAAAAGCCGAATTGGGAGATTATGTTCATAAAGGCCAGGTATTGGCCGTTATAAGAAGTACCGAAGTGGCAGGCCTTACCAATGATTTATCTAATGCGGAATTAAATGTAACCCTGTCTAAAAAATCAATGGAAACAAGCAAGGATTTATTCGAAGGAAAGCTGGCTACTGAACAGGATTACGTTAATGCAAAAATCGCATACAATAAAGCCGTATCTGAATTAAACAGGGCCAAAGAAGTATCCGCCATCACCGGCGGCAAAAGTGCCTCCTATACAGTTACAGCACCCATCAGCGGCTTTATCATCGAAAAAAATATTACCAACTCCTCTGAAGTACGGGCCGACAACAACACCGATTTATTTGCTATTGCAGATTTATCCACCGTGTCTGTAATGGCCAATGTTTATGAAGCCGATATGAATAATATTCATTTGGGCGACCTGGTAAAAGTTAGCACACTTGCCAATACTGACAAAGAATATGCCGGTAAAATTGATAAGATATACAATGTACTTGATCCTGCTACCCGAACGATGAAAGTAAGGATCAGTATGAACAATCCCGGTACGGTATTAAAGCCTGAAATGTTTGCTGCCATTACCGTAAATGTACAGGGTAAAAGCAGCAGCCTCTCTATTCCCTCCCAGGCCATCGTAATGGATAACAGTAAGAATTACGTAGTGATAAAAAAAGACAACAAACTATCAGTGCATGAAATTAACCTCATCAAGCGGATGGACAGTACCGCCTACATCTCCGGCCTTACAGCCGGAGACCAGGTTGTTATCAACTCAGAGGTTTTTATTTACCAGGCATTGATCACTAAATAACCAAACAACAGTATGTTTAAAGCAATAAAAAAAGTAATTGCCTTTTCTTTAAAGAACAGGTTGTTTATATTTTTCGCTACCATCGTTTTAATTATCTGGGGTGTCATCTCTTTTAGAAATATTCCCATAGAAGCTTTTCCCGATGTTACCAACACACAGATAACCATCATCACCCAATGGCCAGGCCGCAGCGGTGAAGAGGTAGAAAAATTTGTTACCGTGCCCATTGAGGTAGCTATGAACCCAATACAGAAAAAAACATCTGTTCGTTCCACTACCGTATTTGGATTAAGCGTTGTAAAAATAATTTTTGAAGACGATGTAGATGACGCCTTTGCGAGACAGCAGGTAAATAATATGCTGCGTGATGTAGACCTGCCTGAAAATGCAGCACCAAATATTCAGCCACCTACAGGACCTACCGGAGAAATTTTCAGGTATACCTTAACCAGTACTTCCAAAACAGTGAAAGAATTAAAAACACTGCAGGACTGGGTAATTGAACGACAGTTTTTGGGCGTACCCGGTGTAGGAGATGTGGTAAGTTTTGGCGGTGAAGTAAAAACCTACGAAATAAAAGTTAATCCGAAAAAGTTAGCTTCCTATGGCATTACGCCGCTGGATGTTTATACCGCCGCCTCTAAAAGCAATATCAATGTTGGGGGCGATGTGATTGTAGATAACTCGCAGGCGTATGTGGTAAGGGGCATCGGGCTGCTAAATAATGTAGAAGAAATTGGCAATATCATTGTTACCAATATCAACGGAACGCCCATACTGGTAAAAGACGTAGCGGATGTAAACGTTAGTGCCCTGGCCCGTTTGGGGCAGGTGGGCAGGGATGCACAAAATGATGTGGTAGAAGGCATCATCGTAATGCGCAAGGGCGAAAACCCCAGTGAAGTAATTAAAAGAGTGCAAGACAAAATTACTTACCTCAATGAAAAAATATTGCCGGCGGATGTGAAGATAAATACGTTTTATAATAGAAACGACCTGATTGATTTTGCCACGGAAACGGTGTTACACAATATGCTGGAAGGAATCATTTTTGTAACCGTGATTGTGTTTCTCTTTATGGCCGACTGGCGAACTACGTTGATTGTCGCTATCATCATTCCGCTGGCGTTGTTGTTTGCATTTGTATGCTTAACCTTAAAAGGCATGAGCGCCAATTTACTTTCTATGGGTGCCATTGATTTTGGTATCATCATCGATGGAGCCGTGGTAATGGTAGAAGGCATTTTTGTGATATTGGATAACAAAGCCCATAACGTTGGCATGCAGCGTTTTAATTTATTGTCAAAACTGGGCATCATAAAAAATACCGGTGGTGAACTGGGCAAAGCTATCTTCTTCAGCAAGCTCATTATCATTGCGGCATTGCTTCCCATCTTCTCTTTTCAAAAAGTAGAAGGCAAAATGTTTTCGCCATTGGCGTGGACGCTGGGTTTTGCTTTGTTAGGTGCGTTGCTCTTAACGCTTACGTTGGTACCATTGCTCAGCAGTATTTTGCTGCGCAAAAATGTAAAAGAAAAACACAATGTATTTGTACAAGGTTTGACGAACGGTATTATGAAAATGTTTTCGTGGACCTATCACCATAAACGCATCACATTGCTGGTTGCCGCGGCAATGGTAGCGGTGGGATTATTTTTCTTTAAATTTTTGGGGACAGAATTTTTACCCGAGTTGGATGAAGGCGCTATCTATATCAGGGCTACCTGCCCGTTAAGCGTATCGCTTGAAGATTCCCGCGATATTGCCAATAAAATGCGCACACTTATCCGTACGTTTCCAGAGGTAAAGCAGGTAATGTCTCAAACCGGCCGGCCCAACGATGGCACCGATGCTACGGGATTTTACAACATTGAATTTCATGTGGACATCTATCCTAAAAAAGAATGGAAAAGCGGCATCAGCAAAGAACAGCTTATTGATGAGATGCAAAAAAAGCTGGCGGTATTTCCGGGTATTGATTTAAACTTTTCTCAACCCATTATGGACAATGTAGAAGAAGCAGTGTCGGGTGTTAAAGGTTCGCTGGTAG
>JANYFI010000386.1 GCA_025362765.1 Ferruginibacter sp.
TTCTAAACTCAACCCACCAAAATTTATAAGCAATCCATCTGCAATATTGTAGGCTTCGCAATAATTTATCGCCTGTGCCTTATGTACAGCATCTAATTTCTCCAATGCCTTTATTTCTACCATCGCTTTTTCCTCCACAAAAAAATCAACACGCCTTGTACCAATATTAATCCCATCGTAGTAAATCGGCATTTCCATTTCCCGCAGAAAAGCCAGACCTTGCTTTTGCATTTCTATCGCCAAAGCCAGTTGATAAATTACTTCCTGAAAACCATTGCCCAATGTGTTATGAACCTTCATTGCACAACCAATGATAAGGCGTGTGATTTTATCAACTTGTTCTTTAGTCATCTTGTCAATGTTTATCTTCTTAATGTTTATCTTGTCAATATTTATCCTTTCAATCATCTAATCCAATTAATCGTGTTCTGACAACTTCCCAACATCAAAATACAAAAAAATTCGACTGTTTTTGTACGGAAAACATTTCTTACCTCACTCCACCCGACCCTTCTCCTCATCCGAAGCATTGTCATTGTGCCCGCTCTTTCTTGCGAAGGTTGATTTCCCAAAGCGCCAGGTAAAGCCAAGGCCCAACCGTTGTGTATCGGTTTCGGTGGTTTGAAAATACTGTGCCTGCTTTACACCCACCGATTTGTTGTGGTAAATCCAGGAATGAAAGATATCATCTATCGCAAGCCGGATGCTGGCCTTGTCTTTCCATATCTTTTTTTGCACGGCCGCATTCACCCGGGCCATGCCGCTGGTAACCGCCTGGCCGTTTAAATCCCTGCTGGCATAGTAACCACCAAACTCTGCACTCCAGCCTTTGTTAAACCGCAGCTGGTTGAGTAAGTTGATGCGGGCCACATACACATTGGTAACCAGGTTTTCGGTGTAAGCTTTTCCGTTAAGGCCCATGTGCGACAACAATACATCCAGGTTCAGGTTCCACCATTTGGCGGGCGTTAATGACAGGCCAGCGTTTAATAAAATCATATAGCCCTGCGCAATGTTTTGCGGCCGGGTAATAAAGATGGAATCAATTGCCTGCGTGGTTTGAAATATCACATTGGTAAACCTGTTGAAACTTATACTGGTGCGAAAGAGTTGTTTGTGTGTGTATTTCAATTCAAGCCGGTACTGGTATTGCGGATTCAATACCGGGTTACCGGCGCTATAAGAATATTGATCCCGGAAAAATACAAAGGGATTCAGCAATTGGTAATTGGGCCGGTTAATTCTTTTTACCCCCAGCAAATTCAATGTGTTATCCCCGGCGCTATCCAGTTTATAACTAAAGTAAATACTGGGAAATACGCTGGTATAATTTTTACGAAAACTACTGTCGCTTGTTACCGCATTGCCCAATTGACTTCCATGAAGGTTCGTGTTTTCTATTCGGAAGCCAGATTGAATGCTCCAGCGCTGCCAGCTTTTTTGCCCGTTTACATACAGGGCATTTATATTTTCGTGGTATTTAAAATGGTTGGATCTGCTGTAATCCATTACCGGTATTTCCGTCATCCTGTCAAAATAATCCACCACGTTGTTGTTATCCACCACGGATGATTTTATACCGGCTTCAACCTTTGCTTTGTTTTTAAACGGATGTACATAATCTGTTTTAGCTGTGTAGATATTGATAGACGACGGCACCAGGTATTGAAACCTCGCCTTTTCATTCAATACGCCACCTGGTTGAAAGGTAAAATTTTCAAGCAGTTGGTTGCCATCGGTTGTATACCGCAAATAATTGATATCCGCTGAAAGCTCCCGGCCCTTCTCATTCAGCTTGTGAACCATGCTGAGATTAATGCTGCCGTTTCGCCTGGTATCGCCGCCCGTATTACTGCCTGCACTTATACCCTGCAACTGATCATTTTTATTGTAGTTATTGCCAGCGGCAATAAAATTACCGTTTCTTTTACCGCCATTAAAATTCAACACCACGCCGTAGGTTGTTTTTGGTGTGGCAGCATAATCCAGGCCCAGGTTGATGTTGCTGCCCCGGGTTTTGTATACCTGGCTGTTTGATAAAGACACCACCGAACTTAGTTCACCGGCGGAGGTATAAAATGTACGATCATACAAATCGCTTGTATACTGCCGCTCTTTATTGAAACCGATATTTGCAAACAGGTTTAGCTTTTTACGATTGTAATTTAAATTGACGGCATCGTTGTACCGGGCGTACCTGCCTTGCGAATAGCCCAGCGAAATATTGCCTGTAAACCCAGCCATCCTGTTTTTTTTCAGCCGGATGTTGATGATGGCATTGCCAGCTGCATCATACCTCGCCGGTGGATTATCCATCAACTCTATTTTATCCAGCACGCTGCCGGGCAGGGATTTTAAATAGGCCGCCAGGTCCTGGCCAGACATGTATGTAGGCCGCCCGTCAATAAGCACCGTTGCGCCCCTTCCATTCAGGTTGATATCGTTGTTTATACCGATGGTAATACCCGGCGTTTTTTCCAGTACTTCCAGTGTATTGCTGGTGGCACTGCTGATCATTGCCTCAACGTGTACAATTGTTTTATCAATTCCCTGTTCTATCATGGGGCGCTTCGCTGTTATTGTAACGCCAGACAGGTTCATGCTTTTTGCGGGCACCATCACTACCGGCGGCAGCAGCGTATCCTGGTGTGTACTATCTACGGTGAGCAAAACAGGGATGGGTTGCTTTTGACCAACAGCAGTAACTATCAGTCTGTAAATACCATCAGCCACACCAGTAAACCTAAATTTTCCGTTGTTATTTGTCAGCGTTTCTTTTATGCTGGTGGTGTCGTTTGCCTTCACGAGCTTCACGGTTGCTGACCCAATTGCTTCGTAAGTTCCCTTGGTTACAGTACCTGCTACTGTTAGGCCTGGTGCTGATTGCGCCACCATTGAAATGGTAAAGATGATGGTGTATATAAATGTACTGATTGCTTTCATGCTGTGTTGTTTTACTGTTGCTGTTTAATAATGAGATACAAATATTGCAAGTAGCAGGCGCCCGGTGAAACAATTGTGTTGTACATTGTAAAACGGCTGATGGAATGCTGCTGAAAGAGGTTGAATAAATTGGAAAGCCGGAGCATACTTTCCGTCAGGGCACAGGGCAAATTCGTCACAGCAATTTATCCATCGGCTTACGGTAGTGCATATTTGCACCATGCTTCATTTAATAAAGAGCAAAAACAATGAGTGAAATTAATAATACAACACAGGATGTTTTTTATGGCAGAAAACTATACATTTTATTAGCCGGCATTGCGGCTATTCCACTGTTTTTTGTGATTAAATCTTATGTCAGCGCAATCGGCGTACACGAAGATGACCAGGTGGCCACCGCAGCAACCATGTGTTTTATTGCGGGTGTTTTTGCCGGCCGTTACCTGGCGCAAATTTGGACGCATCGTTTACAATCGGCTCCCAATGGCGTGATTGTTTTACTGGTTACTATCATAGTGGCCTGTATTGGCTGGCTTTTTTTTCATGCTGATTTTCCGTTACAGGGCAGGGTAGCCATTAATTTAATATTGTTTTGGTTGCCCTTTGCCGTTACCAGTTTAGTGGTTGGTATGCTGATAAAAATTGTAAGGGCCGTTACGCAAAACCGGCTAAGAGAAGCTGAAGTTGCGGCCGCACAAAATAAGAGTGAACTGCACTTACTGCAATCGCAACTGAGCCCGCATTTTTTGTTTAACACGCTCAACAATATGTATGGCCTTTCCCTGACTGAACATGAAAAAATTCCACCACTGCTGCTGAAATTATCAGACCTGCTGCGATATACGGTTTACGAGGCCAACGAAATATTTGTACCCATAAAAGACGAGCTGAATTATATTGATAATTACATTGCCTTTGAGCAAATACGGCTGGGTGAAAGATTGGTATTAAATATGGATATGGAACCAATTGCAGGCAACGATATTAAGATTGCGCCCATGTTGCTGATTGTGTTTATTGAAAATGCGTTTAAACATTCCCGCAATTCGGCGGCGCAACAAATTTTCATTACCATTAATTTAAAAATTTGGGGAAATTTGATCTTATTTTCAGTAAAGAATTCGCAAAGCAGTGAGAAAGAGGAACGCACGCAACTTGATAAACACGTGGGCTTTGGGCTTGCCAGTGTTACAAAAAGATTGGACCTGCTATATCCTGGAGAACACCAGTTAACACTAAATAACGAAGCTGAATTGTATACCGTACTGCTACAGCTAAAAATGAAATAAAATGAATCAAATCAATTGCCTGGTGGTGGATGACGAACCAATAGCAAGAAGGATTATTGAAACCTATTGCAGCCACCTCTCTTATTTGTCGGTGGTAGCGTCTTGCGGCACCGCCCTGGAGGCAAAGAACGTTTTACAACAACAAAGAATAGACATTTTATTTTTAGACATCAACATGCCCGTACTGGATGGAATCTCTTTTTTAAAAACATTGAAACTACAGCCGCAGGTGATATTCACTACCGCCTATAAAGAATATGCATTGGATGCATTTGACCTGGCAGCCTGTGATTATTTACTAAAGCCATTTTCACTGGAGCGGTTTATCATAGCAGTTGACAAGGCTACCGAAAAATTACAAACACAATCATTTGCATCGCCTGAACCTATCGAAACAAAAAAAGATGATTATATTTTTATTAAAACGGATGGCAAAATTTTTAAAATTCAACACCACGATTTACTGTATGCCGAAGCCAGCGGCAACTACACAAAAATAGTTACCAACCAACAGGTATTACTACCAACCATGACGTTTTCAAATTTCGAAGAACAGCTTCCGCGTCAAATTTTTTTTCGGGTTCACCGTTCCTTCATTATCAATAAAGCTAAAATAAGCCACGTGGAAGGTAACCGGGTTTTTATAGATAAAACGGAAATACCCATTGGCATAAATTATAAAGAAGCCTTTTTGAAAGAATTGGGATTTTCGTAATGACGAATGCTGATACGGGCAAAGGAAGGATAGCCAGTATGCATTGAAATATTGACGTATCCAGAAGTTGAATAACAATAAATCCCGCAGTTCATCCTTTAATATACAAAACTTTGCTCCCGATATAGCCACCATACGCCGTCACAAATAATAAAAAATCAACCCTGAAGGAAGCAGCCTCCTCCTTAATCAATGCTTACTTGCGGCCATTCGCAGATAACTATACTATACATTCAATTTATCCTGCCCAGATGCTGTAATAAAATTATTGTTTACGCTCCTACGCCGGCAAAACTGACTGGCATAACGGCGCTGTTGTTATTTTAGGCATAAAAAAACCACAATGGTTAGTTGTGGTTGCTAAATTATTTTAATCACGGGGGGATATTGTTTTAAACGAGACTTTGCTATTATAAAGATAATTAATAATAACTGGGAAATTTAATTTTTATTTCTTGCCTTTGGAATTCACAAAAGAAATTAAAAAAGAGAAGCCGGATAGAAATCCAGCCTCGTTTTTTGTCCAATATCCTATGAAAACCTATCTCTATTTAATAAAAATGATGCCAATGTTGTTTTGTGTATGATCGAGTTAAAAATTATTAATTAAATGCTGTTAATATCTACACTTCGTAAAATAATTTACCCATTTAGGGATTGAGGGAAGGGTAAAAATGGTGCGGTGAATATAGGGGGTAGTAATGGAGAATGGGCAATCGGCTGGTGAATATTGAATAGGCAATAGAGAATAGGCGCTCAATGTACCATGGTTAGTTTATTCACCAATTGGCACTGGTGGTAAGTTGCTACGTTATTTTCCACCCTATTGGGTTTAGTAAAAACCAACCATATCCATCAATGGCCTTCCCGGACAAGTACCCATTATTTTCCACACTATTCATTTCGCCAGGAATAGCCTGTCACTAAACTACTATTGACACTGCTTAGTCAAAAATTGTATGGTAGCCCGGTTAAAATCGCTGTACATCTGGTGATCGGAAACGCATAAATCAAGTTGGGTAAAAACAAAATACAATTGAGCCGCGTTTAAACTTTTTAAAGCAGGGAAATCCGCAGGATTATTCAAATAAATACTTTGCAGCTGGCTGAAAGAAACGCCGTTGAAATAACCCTTTCCGTCAATATATCCCTTCGACTGCAGCTCCGTAAAAACCGCAACGGACTGGCTTGCCGAAATATCTCCCCTGCGGGAAAATCGTATCTCCTGCCTTATATTTCCCCGAGCCATAGCCATTGGTAACAGAAACCGAAAAGCTATCTGTGCTTGTTGTAGGTATATCGGTACCAGAATTTTTTTTACAGGAAATCAGCAGATTGGCCACAAGCAGGAAAAATAGTAATGTGGTAACAGCCCTCATATTGCCCGTTTTGCGTTTGGACTTTTTATATTTCCGTTGGTTTAATGAACGCACAATACTAAATGAATATTATCCAAAACTATTAAGCTATGAAGAAAACACGACATTTGACAATTCGCGTAATCCGTATTCATTATCGCAATCAAAACTTTAAATCTTTATAAAAATCTTTTTCTTATACATCCAGTACAAAATAAGCCAGATAAAAAATAATACCAGCACGCCTTTTACCAACGTAGCATAGGGTGCACCAAAAATATGGTCGTAGGTTGGGCCAAGATGAATGTACAGGGAATTGGCAATGAAGGACCGGATACCCCCATCAGCTATACAATACGCTGCAATGGAATTGGCACCGATCACCATCAAAAAGAAAGACCATTTCTTTTTATTCGCCACATCCACAATGCCATAAAAAAAGGCTAAAAATAAACAGCATACCCCGCCACTGAATATTGTCCAGGCCGGCGTCCAGATGCGTTTTACGATTGGGTTGATTCCTGTAAACTGCAGTACAGCGCCTGTTAATAAAAGCGCCAGCCCCATAGTTATAAAAAATGTAAGCTTGGCTTTTTGCGGCCTGCTATCTTTTAATACTTTGCCAGCAAACAATCCCAACAGCATCGTACCTAAAGTAGGAATAAAACTGAGCGTAGCATAGCCGCCGCCGTTGTTTAAAAAGGGGCTTTCCCGGGGGAAAATATTTAAGAACCAGGTATCAAAGGCCCAGGCCAGGTTGGTGTTTTTGTTCCAGTGGGCTGCAAAGCCATGCAGGTTATGCTCCCAGTTAGGCACTGCACCTGCCGAAGCAAAATCAAAATCAGGCCCGGGCAACGGGTACAAGGCAAATGCCAACCAGTAGCCAGCCAAAATAACAATCAGTGCGGCAATCTGTATGCGTTGTGAACAATAAGAAAGCAGTACCAAAAAAGTGTATCCCAACCCAATCTGTGTCAGGGTATCTTCAAAAGTAAAATACGTCTGCTTATCATGCATAGAGCGTAAAAAAATTCCCAGGAATATAAGAATGAGCGACCGTTTAATGGTGTGCGCAATAACTTTATTGAAAGAAGCGCCTTTGCTTTTTCGACTGGCGATTGAATAGGGTAATACCACACCAACCAGGAATGTAAACGATGGCTGAATCATATCATGCAGTGAAAGCCATGTCCACTCCACATGGTCCTGGTTATAGGCAAGGAAGGCCCAGAAAGAACTACCCGGCAATTGACTGGACACAGTATGCAACGAGAGTATCTCCCCCATCATAAGCAGCATAACAAAACCCCTGTACACATCAACAGATGCAATCCTGCTGACATTCATGGGTGGATTTACAACAGCTGCAC
>JANYFI010000370.1 GCA_025362765.1 Ferruginibacter sp.
TGCGTAATGACAAGCCGGTACCAGATAGCTTATTGAAATCACTCGCTGCAAAAGACCGCAGCAGAGGATTGTTATTTTCAAAATTGGAGAAAATAAACAAGCTGAACAGGTTTCCTCTGATGTACAAAACCCAGCTTGCCATAGCCAGAAGTTACCTGGTGCGGGATAAAAATTATGCGGCCATTGACAGCATTGTTTTCATCAGCAGACAGCTTGCTGACATTGACCAAAAAAAGGGGAATGTGTATTTTTTTAAATACCGCGTTAAAAAGCAGGATGACTGGAAAATAGGTATCAGTGGGTTACAGCCGGAAAATATAAAGGAAGTTAGCAGCAATGATAAGCTTAGTTTTATGACAGATAAAAGAATTAAAGACGATGCGCCCATGCTAGAACAGTTTCAGGAGCAGTTTAAAAAAATATTATTTAAGTTTCATAAAAGTGCAAGGAATTTTTTTGAGGATGATACCAACGGATACCATTTTAAAAGAAGAATGCCTGATGAAGATTAATATAACAGGAAGTTGTTTTAGAAGATCATTGATTTGCCGGGAATAGCGTCAATCAGTTTTTTTGTATACTCATTTTTTGGTGAAAAATATACCTCGTCGGCTGGGCCCTCTTCTACTATTTTTCCCTGGCTCATTACCATTATACGGTCACTGATGTACCTTACTACAGAAAGATCATGGGATATAAAAATAGATGTAAAACTAAATTCTTTTTTTAGGTCGTTTAATAAATTTAATACCTGCGCCTGAACGCTTACATCCAGTGCACTCACGCTTTCATCAAAAATTAAAAAGGAGGGGTTTAATGCGAGAGCCCTGGCAATGCAGATGCGTTGCCTTTGGCCGCCGCTAAACTGGTGTGGGTAGCGGTTAAAATGGTCCGGTGCTAAATTTACTTTCTCCAGCAACTCAACTACTTTTTGTTTGCGCTGATTGTTATTTTGTAAAATGCCATGTACTTCCATTGGTTCCAGTAGGGCATTTCCAATTGTTACTCTCGGGTTGAGTGAACCGTAAGGATCCTGGAAAACTATTTGCAGTTCTTTTCTAGCCAGTTTCAATTCCTTTGCTGATAATGTTGACAGATTTTTTCCATTTAAAATAATTTCGCCGGAAGTGATAGCCCGCAATTGTAAAATAGCCCGCCCCAGTGTTGTTTTGCCGCAACCGCTTTCGCCCACAAGGCCAACGGTTTCGCCTTTGCTTATCGAAAAACTTATATCATCTACTGCTTTGAATGTCTCTGCTTTTTTCCCAAATAAAAAAGATCGGTTGCCCGGATAATACACCTTCAGCTTATCAACTGTTAATACTGTTTCAGTTATTATTTTTTCATCCTGCGAATGAATATCGGTTGAATGTTTCGTTTTATCAGGTGAAATATCTTCAGTAAGCACCAGCGAATTTATTTTTGTGCTGTTAAAGAAATCGGCCACTACCGGAAGTCTTTCTCCTTGAATATGCAATGCTGGACGGCATGCCAGCAGGGCTTTTGTATAAGGTTGCTGCGGTTGCTGCAATACTTCTTTTGTATTACCCTGTTCAATAATTTCACCTTTGTACATCACCAAAATTTTGTCAGCGATATCTGCTACCAGTCCAAGATCATGCGTAATGAAAATTACACCCATACCTGTTTGCCGCTGCAATTCCTTTATTAACACCAGGATGGTCTTTTGTACCGTTACATCTAACGCAGTAGTAGGTTCATCGGCAATTAATAAAGATGGGTTACAACTCATGGCCATCGCTATCATTACCCGTTGTTTTTGTCCGCCACTTAACTGATGCGGATACCGGTCAACTAATATAGCAGGATCGGGTAATTTTACCTGTTGGAAAAGTGTAATAGTTTTTTGTCTGGCCAGCGCGGGAGTAATATGCTGGTGTAATTTAATTGCTTCCAATACCTGCTGGCCGCAGGTGAATACCGGGTTTAAAGATGTCATTGGATCCTGAAAAATCATTGCGATATCTTTTCCACGAATACTATTAATTTGCTTTGCGGAAGCTGATAACAGATCAACAGGGGTTTTGCTTTTTGCCCGGAAAAGTAACTGTCCTTTTACGACAGCCTGACCGGAAAGCAGCCTTAATATGGATAAGGCAGTAACGGATTTACCGGAACCAGACTCGCCTACAATCGCTACTATTTCACCAGGGCTAACTTCGAAAGAAATGTTTTTTACAGCATTGCTTTTTGTGTTGGCTGTAGTAAAATCAATAGTTAAATTCTTTGCCTGCAGAAGTGGTTGATCCATGTTCGTTAAAATTAATAAAAATGTGCGATGTCTGATTTTCTTGTTCGGGTATAAAAATTTATGTATTGCAAAATTTGTGTAATAAGGTTATAAAACTTAAGTAATGTCCTGCAAACCGGGAAGAGGCAACAAATTATAATGCGTTGCGTAAAACTGAAAAAGTACAAAAGTGCGACGCCTGTGAAGCTCCGCATTGGTTCATTAGCCGGTATAATATATTTACAAGCTTTCTAAAGAAATAAACGGTAGTCTGAAGAAAAATGATTTTCCTTAAATTTGCAATCCGGTTGAATGGCCGGTAACATAATAATACAAAAAGTTAAGACCATGGGAAGAATATTTGAAGTAAGAAAGAGTTCCATGTTTGCCCGGTGGGATAAAATGGCGAAGAACTTTACCCGTATTGGAAAGGAAATTGTTATTGCTGTAAAAGCAGGTGGAGCGGATCCCAATGGCAATGCTGCTTTGAGAAGATGTTACCAAAACGCAAGGAGCGTGGGCATGCCGAAAGATCGGGTGGAAGCGGCTATAAAAAGAGCCATGGGTAAAGAAATGATACACTATGATGAAGTATTGTACGAGGGATATGCGCCTCATGGTATTGCCATATTGGTGGAAACAGCCACGGATAATTCAACAAGAACGGTGGCCAATGTAAGAATGCATTTTACAAAAAGCGGAGGAAGTTTGGGTACCAGCGGCAGTGTGGCGTTTACTTTTAACAGGCTGGGTGAATTTAAAATAAAAAATACCGGTTTAAATATAGACGATCTTGAACTGGAATTGATTGATTACGGACTGGAAGAAATTGGAGAAGACAGCGAAGGAAATATTGTTATCCGCACCGCTTTTAATGAGTTTGGGCATATGGCTAAAGCGCTGGAAGAAAAAAAGATTGAAGTGATTACTGCTGAACTAACAAGAATACCAATGAATACCACGGAGCTAAGCGAAGAGGCGGCACAGGATGTATTTAAATTGGTAGATAAACTGGAGCAGGACGAAGACGTGCAAAAAGTATATCACAATATGAAATAAAAATGAAGTCACTTTTGAGTGGCTTTTTTCTTACCTAAATATTTATTTCTCCCTGCATATAAAATACGCACTGACCGCTCATTGTAACCCTTTCAACATTGATTTGCTCACACCATAATTCGCCGCCACGTTTTGATAACTGCAGTGCATGCAATTTATTTTTACCGAGCTTTTCACTCCAAAAAGGAATTAACTGCGAATGAGCGGAACCTGTAACGGGGTCTTCGTTAATACCTGCTCCCGGCGCAAAGAACCTCGACACAAAATCAACTTTTTTACCTGGCGCTGTGATTATCATTTTGTCAAAATGTTTTTTCATTAAAGTAAAATCAGGTGCACATTTTTGTACAGCTTCTTCGGTTTCCAGTTCTACCAAAATATCGCGGTATTTATATACACCTGTAATAATTAAATCTCCCAAAATTTCAGCCAGGGAATCATGGTATACATCCAGTCGTTCAGGCTTCCAGCTTGGGAATTCCATTGTTATCAGGTCAGCTTTTTTTGTGACGGAAAGAATGCCGCTTTTAGAATTAAACCGCAAAACATCTTTTTCAAAACCAAGTTTTGAAAAAAGTACCCAGGCACTTGCAAGGGTTGCATGACCGCAAAGATTGATTTCAACTTCGGGCGTAAACCAGCGGATATCAAAATCCGCTCCGGCGGTTTGAGACGGCACAAAAAATACGGTTTCGGATAAATTATTTTCCAATGCAATCTTTTGCATTAAGTCATCTTCCAGCCATATCTGTAGCGGAATAACGGCAGCAGGGTTACCGGAAAAAAGTTGGTTTGCAAAAGCATCTGCCTGGTATATAGTGAGCTTCATACATTCAAGATAAAAATACTGATGTAAATTATTATTCAGCCATCATTTCTTTTACAACACGAATAATGTCTTCCACATTGGGCTTGCTAAAATAATCTCCGTCGCTGGCATAAGAGGGGCGGTGATCCTGTGCTGTAATTGTTCTTGGCGCAACATCCAGGTATTTATAGCCACCTTGTTCCTCCATTACTTTGTTAAACATAAAGGCGGCAGCACCGCCGGGCACATCTTCATCAACAAAAACAATGCGGTTGGTTTTTTGCAGCGATTGTACAATGAGGTGGTTGATATCAAAAGGCAATAATGTCTGAATATCCATTACTTCGCAACTAATACCCAATTTGGCCAGGGAATTGGTGGCATCCAGTACAATGCGTAAAGTAGAGCCGTAAGTTACGATGGTTATATCGGTTCCTT
>JANYFI010000445.1 GCA_025362765.1 Ferruginibacter sp.
TTCCAATGCTGTTGCTTTAGTGGCGGTGCGATTCCAAACCTGTACGGTGTCGCCTTTCTGCAACATTGCTTTCACGAAATTGGAACCTAATAATCCCATGCCTAAAAATGCTTTCATACTACCATTTTTTTGTAAAGTTACAGAAACGACTTGCTGCGCAGCCTGGTTTTTTTAACAGCAACTATTTCCGAAAAGAGTAACACCTTTCCCGGAGACTTTCAAACTCGAACAGTGTTCCCAAAAGGTGTTATCTCTTTGGGGCGTTTTTGCGTGTGTAATAATTCCTCAAAATATTCACCTTATCAAGCGTACCGAATATAAAACTTCTTTGTATTAATTTACATGTTATATTGAGTTAAATTCAATGCATTTAATTGGTTTTCGATACCGGTTATTTGTCCAGTTTTAACAAGCTAACATCGCCCTAAACCAACAAACATGACCAGTTTTTTCCGTTATTGTTTTATCACCTCATTGTGTGGTATCAGTTTTGCCGCCAAGGCACAGCAAAATACGATAGTAAAATACTACGACTCCTCCTGGGTAGCTACCACCCAGGACAGCGCCTTTTATGTAACTAATTTTGTTAAAAAAGCGGATCGCTATGAGTGCACTTCTTACTGGATCAAATCAAATAAGTTAAACTGCATCTCCTTTACAAACGATACGCTATTTTCAAAAGTGACAGGTTTGTTACGCCGGTATTATGAAAATGGACACTTAAAAGATTCCTCATTTTATGCCAACCCAACCGGTGAGTTAACCAATTCATATCGTTATTATGAAAGTGGAAAGATATGGGCGCATTATATAGCTGGCGAGGGTAATAGAAAAGAAAGTCAGGAAGGCTATGCTGAAGACGGCAAACCAATAAAGAATTTTATTGTGGGAAGAGAGGCTACTTTTGAAGGAGGAATGCCCGTATGGATACGCTATTTGCAAAAGAATCTGAAAAGTGAAACGGCTGAAAAAAATGGAGCCCGTGCAGGAACTTACCAGGTAATAGTAAGGTTTATAGTTAATAAGAATGGTACAATTAGTGATGTGAGGGCCGAAACAAAGTGGGGTTTTGGAATGGAGCAGGAAGTAGTAAGGGTAATAAAAAATTCACCCAAATGGATTCCGGCAATTGAGATGAACGAAAAAATAAATGCGTATCGGCGTCAGCCTTTAACTTTTGTGGTAGAAGAAAATAAATAACAAAAAAATTTCACCTTTACAGAGAATTGTTCCCTAACCTTTCTATCCTAATTTTACACAAACCTACATTAAACTATCACTATGTTGTGGGCAAGTAAAATAAACCGTTATGCAAAAATTTTATTTTCTTTTAGTTTGTATCAGTTGTTCCCATAGCTTATTTAGTCAGCATAAAATTGATTATGGCAATAACAAAGTGGCAGGAGAATATTACGATGTGCGGGGTATAAAAATGTATGCGGAAACCTACGGCAGCGGCAAACCCTTGTTAATGATACATGGTAATGGGGGAAGCATCAGCAGTATGGCGAGTATTATTCCATTTTTTTCCAAACAGTACAAAGTGATTGTAACGGACAGCCGTGCTCATGGAAAATCAACTGATGCAAAAGATTCACTAAGTTTTGAAATGATGGCCGATGATGAAGCCGCCTTGCTGGATGCGATGCACCTGGATTCAGCCTATGTGATTGGATGGAGCGATGGCGGTATCGTAGCACTGGTACTGGCTATGCGACATCCCGGAAAAGTGATAAAACTTGCTTCTACCGGCGCCAATCTCTGGGCGGATTCTACTGCTTTGCTACCTTCCTTGCGAAGAGAGGATCAACAGAAATATGAGGCAGACCATGCCAGGGTTTTTACAAATGCAAAAGAAAAAAATGATTGGAAAATATTTATGCTCGACTGGCTGCAACCCAATATTCCGTTAACCGCACTTAGCGGAATTAGTTGTCCGGCACTCATCATTAGCGGCGATCATGATGTAATTATGCTGGAACATACTGTGCAAATTTTCCGGAATATTCCGCATGCTTATTTATGGGTGTTGCCCAATTCTGGTCATGCAACATTGAATGAACATACCCTTGAATTTAACAAAGAAGTCGCAAAGTTTTTTACAAATCCTTTTAACAACCGCTGAAGGGAAATAGAAACGGTTCAATAAATTTTTAATTATGGAAATAGGAATTGATAGTTTTGCCGCAGCTAAGTGGAGGGACGACTCCAATACAGCCTCCGATGGTGTACAGGCGATTGCTGAATTGCTGGAAAGAATTGTGGCCGCGGATAAGGCAGGCCTGGATGTGTTTGGCATCGGCGAACATCACCGCAAAGAATTTTTGGATGCAGCGCCAACGGTGATACTTGCCGCAGCTGCCGCACAAACAACAAATATCCGCTTAACGAGCGCCGTTACTGTATTAAGTGCGGCTGATCCGGTAAGGGTATTTCAAAATTTTGCGACCCTTGACCTGGTTTCCAAAGGGCGCATTGAGATGGTGGTGGGACGTGGCTCGTTTACCGAAGCCTTTCCTTTATTTGGATTAAACCTGCAGGACTATGATGAATTATTTACAGAAAAACTGGAACTGCTGCTGAATATTCGTGCCAACGAAACGGTAAACTGGTCGGGCAGGTTTAGGCCGCCCTTGCACCAGCAGGCTGTTTATCCAAGGCCCCTGCAAAATCCTTTGCCGGTTTGGATTGGGGTGGGCGGAACGCCGGAATCTTTTGTACGGGCGGGGTCGCTCGGGCTACCGTTGATGGTGGCCATTATTGGTGGGGAAACACATCGTTTTCGCCCACTTGTTGATTTGTACCGTGCAGCAGGGAAAAAAGCCGGCTTCGCTCCTGAACAGTTGAAAGTAGGCTTGCATTCTTTGGGCTATGTCGCCAACACTACTACAGAAGCAATCGAAGACTATTACCCCGGTTACGCTGAAACATTCACCAAAATTGGAAAGGAGCGGGGATGGCCTCCGGTAACCAGGCCGCAATTTCTCGCACAGGCGGGAACGTTGGGCGCATTGCTGGTAGGCGGCCCGGAAGAAGTGGCCGCGAAAATTCTGCGGCATAGCGAAGCGTTGGGTGGAATTGCAAGAGTAACTTTTCAGATGGACAACGCCGGTTTATCTCACGAAAAATTATTGACAGCAATTGAACTGATTGGCAGTAAAGTGATGCCGTTGGTGAATGGATAAAAACAGTAAAAGCTGAAATATTTTTCCATATTTTAACCTTTACTTTTCCGTATAAACAATACCGCCTGCCATGGCAGCGATACAGGTATTTTAATACACAGCAATCCTGGTATGGCGCTTTCTTATGGGCCGGGAAGTTTTTGAAATACATAAGTACAATTTATCTTCCCTGTATTCTGCGCTGGTGAATTCAGGGTCTGCATGGTCAGGCAATTCAATAGTACTGTAAAAAAAATTGCCATTCATTTTTGGAACAAAATCTGTCTGCGGCGTATAATTACCAGCTGCTGTATTGGCTTGAAGCACACAAATAGTTAGCATTTTATTATCACAGTATATGAATACATCATCCCTTTTTATTCCCGGGATACTGATCACTATGTTAATAGCGTCTTCCGATTCGCCTGATTTTACTGGCGAATACAAAGCATTAATCAACGGGGTTGATTTTTTTAATTTTTTCTTTACGTCCATTTCATCAAGCGTGGGAACAAATGAGCCAGGGTAAACTGTGGGGCGGGTGGGGGAAAGCATAGCATTTTTCATATAACCTGTTTTAATTTAGATGGATAAATGAGGTGACAAGGAACCTATGCTAAATTAAATAAATTATAGCTGTTAAAAGAGTGATATCAATCATGGAAATAAGATTCATATTATTGATATTTTTCTTATCTGTGTAAATCCGTTCAAATCCGCATTATCCTCGTTTCCATCCTTCGCATAGCTGTACGAAATCAGACATTGACTGTCCGGTTTCGTACACTTTTTTTTTAATACCATCCACAACCCTTTACAGGTAAGGTTTTTAGCGTGGCATGGCTGTTGTTACACGCTATACTACGAGGTGAATGACATTTATAGAAGTTGTCAAATGAACCAGGAAATAAGCAACATATCTAAACTATAAACTATGATAAAAAATTATTTCAAAACCGCATGGCGAAATCTTCTGAGGCACAAGCTGTTCTCAGGGCTGAATATTTTGGGACTTGCCACGGGGATGGCTTGCAGCATCCTCATCTTTCTCTGGGTGCAGGATGAATTAAATTTTGATAAGTTCAATACAAATGCAGATTATCTTTACAGGCTAACCGCCAAAGTATCAGATGTAAATGCTGCGGTTGTTCCACCTCCGCTGGCTTATGCCATCAAAACGCAGATATCCTCTGTAAAAAATGCAACGAAAATTGTTACGGTACAGAAAATTATCACTGCCGGAAAAAAAAAGTTTGATGAGAAACGAATGTATTATGCTGATAGTAATTTTCTGCAAATGTTTAATTATCCTTTATTGAAAGGAAATATAAACTCGGTTCTTTCTTCACCCGACAAAGCAGTTGTAACCGAAGCGACTGCAATAAAATATTTCGGCAACGCTGACAATGCGCTTGACAAAACAATTTATATAGACAATAATAATAGAGAAACAGGTCTTATCATTGCTGGCGTTTTAAAAAATATTCCTTCAACCTCTCACTTGCAATTTGATGTTCTTTTACCAATAGCATTATATGACAATAGCCCGGCAGCATCCTGGAATAACTTTGATGCATATGTTTATTTCCAATTGAATGATGCTGTGGCAACTACTTCATCTTCCCTCGGTAATATTCAGAAACAAATAAACGATATCTTAAAGAGCAATAATAAAGATATACAAGCAGCTTTGTCTGTACAGCCATTGACCAACATTCACCTGCACTCAGACTATATGCTGGATGTACCTGGGCAGGGTAACAGCCAGTATGTAAATATATTTTCATTGATAGCAGTATTTATTATCGTGATCGCCTGCATCAACTTCATGAATTTATCTACTGCTATTTCCGGCCACCGGGCGAAAGAAATAGGATTGAAAAAAAGCATAGGCGCATTGCGGTCACAACTGATTGCGCAATTCATCAGTGAGTCATTGTTGATCTCCTTTATTTCATTATTGTTCTCCATATTGGTTGTGTATCTGATGTTACCGTTATTCA
>JANYFI010000450.1 GCA_025362765.1 Ferruginibacter sp.
TGAGTGTCTTGTACACGTTCAACGTTGTACGTTTGTTGTCCGCGATCCTACATTTGTTTATTCCACCTCAAACAAAAGCAACTGCGTTTTTTCAAAAGCGTTAAAATTATTGTCGGATATAAACAACAGCGATTTGTGGCCATTGGGTAAATCGGGACCAAAAGTAACACCTTCAATATTATCTATATAAATTCCAAGGTTGTCCATATTCAGCAATAATTTTTTTGGAGCCGGGGTAAAGTATTTGCCGGCATTCATCAACGGTTGGTTGGTTACATCCGTTGCTTCGGTTAAATCCGTCAAAAAGACTTTGATGGTGCATGACAATCTGCCGGTAGAAAAGGAACGCTCTATTGTCAGCAACTGGTTGTTACCGATTGATAAAATATCCGAAATACCATTTATTTTAAAAGCATTTGTGGGACTGGCCGGGTAGGCAACCGGTTCTAATTTGTAGGCATACTGTGCCGTATTTTGTTTGCTGGTAACATCGAATTTTAATATTCTTACAAAGGCGTTGTTGTCTGTAACATCGGCCCTTGGCCCATCTTCATACAGCGGTTCTTCCACATTTACAAACATCGTTTTATAATTATCCGCAAAGCTTAATCCTTCCAGCACCCCATTTTGCCTGGGGCCTTTTTCTGTTGCGTGCATTACCAGGTTGGGCGGCAGGGCAAAACTATCTTTATAGTGTCCATCCGGTGAAACCGTTATAACAGAAGGGTTTTCCAATACGGTATCTTTTGTATCTACAATTCTTTCACCCTCGCTACTCCAAACCAATTGGTTGCTTATTGGGTTATACCGCATTGCTTCAGGGTCGGGTGTATGTGCAGGATTTTTTCTGCTATCCGGGTAAGATGCTCCGTTTGGCTGTAATAACTCATGTACACCTGTAAAATAAATACTATCAATGCCTCTCTGGGTAAAATCAATTTTTGCAGTATAAAAACGTGCTGCATTGATGGCGCTTCGGTCGTCGCTGATAAGGTAATATATTTTATTTACTGCGTCGTAATCAATGCCCGACAAGCCGCCAACCGTTGTATTATTATAGGGTAAATTATAAGGCACATCTTTTTCTCCTAAAAAACGAAGCGCATGTATTGAGTGCGGCGCGGCACCAACGGGGAGCTTTTTTGATGGCGAACAGCAAACCAATAAACTGGCGCAGAGTACTATGGAAACCCGGTATATATTGAATAAATGCATAGCTACTGTTGAAATGTAAAGTTGCGAAAATAGTATGAAAGTAATGGAAAGCCATTTAAATTGTACTGACAGCAGGCGCATAACATCCAAAAAAATAATGGATTATCTTTACCGGGTAAACGAAAAAAGCATATGACGGAAGTATATATTATCTCAGCGGTTCGCACGCCAATAGGCAGTTTTGGGGGATCATTAAAAGGCTTCACCGCAACCCAATTGGGAGCAATTGCAATTAAAGCTGCTGTTGAAAAAGCAGGTATTTCTCCATCCATGGTAAATGATGTGTTGATGGGAGCTGTTATACAAGCCAATCTTGGGCAGGCGCCTGCCAGGCAGGCTGCAAAATTTGCCGGTTTGCCTAACGAAGTCAATTGTACCACCATTAATAAAGTTTGCGCAAGTGGTATGAAGGCGATTGCGCAGGCGGTACAAAGCATTCTGTTGGGCGATGCGGATATTGTGGTGGCGGGAGGAATGGAAAGTATGAGTAATGTGCCTTACTATGCTGATGCAATGCGCTGGGGAAATAAATACGGCAACGTAACCATGATTGATGGCCTTGCCAAAGATGGATTAACAGATGTGTATGATGGCAAGGCAATGGGCATGGCTGCAGAGTTATGCGCCGCCACCTGCGGCGTTACCCGGCAGGACCAGGATGCTTTTGCTATTGAAAGTTATCACCGGTCGCAGGCTGCCGTAAATGAAGGCAGGTTTGACAATGAAATTGTGCCGGTGACTATTCCTCAAAGACAGGGCGATGCTGTTTTATTTACTAAAGATGAAGAACCCTTCAATGTAGTCTTTGATAAAATCGCCGGCTTAAAAGGCGCCTTTATCAAAGATGGAACTGTAACTGCAGCCAATGCTTCTACCATGAATGACGGCGCGGCAGCATTGGTATTAATGAGCAAAGAAAAAGCAATAGCACTTGGACTAACCCCCATTGCGAAAATAGTAAGCTATGCGGATGCGGAACAGGCCCCGGAATGGTTTACCACTACACCTTCCATTGCAGTGCCAAAGGCCGTTGCCAAAGCGGGATTGAAAATGGAGGATATTAGTTTCTGGGAACTCAACGAAGCTTTTAGTGTGGTGGGGATTGAAAACAGCCGCCGCATGAATTTAGATCCTTCTACTGTTAACGTCAATGGTGGCGCTGTTTCGCTTGGCCACCCATTGGGATGTAGCGGCGCACGTATAATTGTTACGCTCATCAATGTATTAAAACAACGCAATGCTAAATACGGTGTTGCGGGCATTTGCAATGGCGGTGGTGGCGCCTCAGCCATGGTAATTGAAAACCTTTAACACGTATGATATAAATGAAGTTGGATTATACAAAGTGTCTTTTATGTAAACAAAAGACACTTTGTAAGGTGGTGTTTCTGTAGAATTTAAAGCGGGAATTTTTAGTAAGAGTTTATAAGGTATCGAAAGATAAGACTTTTTGACAAAAAAATTATACTTAAATAATTTACATTGAAAAATTGTGATAGAGATTAATACCCGGGTAAAATGAAACAGTCATTTTTCACGTAAATTTCCTTTCAATTGTTATAATGCAAAAGCGTGGCGATGCGGCATAGGTTTTAAACAGAAGCTGATTTGCTGATATGGTTACTATGAGATAAATTTGCTAATTAAAAGATAAAATTCATACAATAAATAAACAAATACATGCGACAAATTGCTTTTAGAGAAGCCCTGAGGGAAGCTATGCAGGAAGAGATGAGAAGGGATGAAAGGGTATTTTTAATGGGAGAAGAAGTGGCAGAATACAATGGCGCTTACAAAGTAAGCCAGGGTATGCTGGATGAATTTGGTGAGAAAAGAATAATCGATACGCCTATTGCTGAACTTGGTTTTGCCGGTATCGCAGTTGGTGCAGCACAAAATGGGTTAAGGCCAATAGTAGAATTTATGACCTGGAACTTTGCCGTGTTGCCTTTAGATCAAATTTTAAATACGGCCTCTAAAATGCTGGCGATGAGTGGCGGACAGGTTGGTTGTCCCATTGTTTTTCGTGGGCCAAATGGAAGTGCCGGCCAATTGGGTGCACAGCATAGTACCGCATTTGAATCGATGTATGCCAATATACCGGGATTAAAAGTAATTTCTGTTAGCAATCCATACGATGCAAAAGGGTTGTTGAAAAGCGCCATCCGCGATGATGATCCGGTTATGTTTATGGAATGTGAAGTAATGTATGGCGAAAAGGGAGATGTTCCCGAAGAAGAATATCTATTGCCCATCGGTAAGGCATTTATAAAAAGAGCCGGCAAAGATGTAACCATCGTATCATTTAATAAAATGATGAAGGTAGCGTTATCTGCCGCGGAAGAATTGGCAAAGGAAGGTATCGAAGCTGAAGTAATTGACCTGGCTACGATTCGCCCGCTGGATTGGTTTACTATATTGGAAAGCGTAAAAAAGACCAACAGGCTGGTGATTGTGGAAGAGCAATGGCCTTTTGCCTCGGTATCTTCAGAAATTACCTATCGCATACAAAAAGAAGGTTTCGATTACCTGGACGCACCTATCCGCAGAATAACTTCTGCCGACGCACCGATGCATTATGCACCTAATTTAGTAGCACTGTATTTGCCCAATGTTGAAAGAACAGTGAAGCTTGTAAAGGAAGTAATGTATCTTAAAAAATAAAAAATATTTTTAATGATAATAAGGCCCGAAGATTTTCTCCGGGCTTTTTCATTTTTATAAAAAAATGTAAATGTACCCTTACCTTTTACGGAACACAAATCATTAATTTTGTTAACACTTTTGGATGCATATTTGCATCTGCCAAAATAAAATAGACTACACTATGGCAAATATTTTGATTATTGATGATGAAAAGGCTATCCGCAAAACCCTTTCGGAAATTTTAAGTTATGAAGGCTATAAAATTGATGAAGCGGCTGAAGGAGAAGAGGGACTAAAGAAATTTAGCAGCACTACGTATGATGTAGTACTGTGTGATATTAAAATGCCTAAAATGGATGGCCTGGAGTTTTTGGAAAAAGCCAGGGAACTCAACAGTGATGTGCCCATCATTGTAATTAGCGGACACGGCAATATTGAAACAGCCGTAGAAGCTGTAAAAAAAGGGGCTTTTGATTACATCAGTAAACCACCTGATTTGAACCGCCTGTTAATCACGTTGCGCAATGCGCTTGACAAGCAAACGTTGGTTACGGAAACCAAGGTACTGAAGCGTAAAGTGGCCAGGGTGCAGGAAATGGTGGGAAACGGTCCTGGCATTAAAGCTATAAAAGATACCATTGAAAAAGTGGCACCAACTGAAGCCAGGGTATTGGTTACCGGAGAAAATGGTGTAGGAAAGGAATTGGTGGCAAGGTGGATACATGAAAAAAGTAACCGAAGCACAGGACCAATGGTAGAAGTTAACTGTGCCGCCATACCCAGTGAACTAATAGAAAGTGAATTGTTTGGTCATGAAAAAGGTTCTTTTACGTCGGCCATTAAACAACGCATTGGCAAGTTTGAGCAGGCCAATGGCGGTACGTTGTTTTTAGATGAAATTGGCGACATGAGTCTTGGTGCGCAGGCCAAGGTATTGCGTGCGCTGCAGGAAGGAAAGATTACCAGGGTGGGGGCGGATAAAGATATCAATGTAGATGTAAGGGTGATTGCCGCTACCAACAAAGATCTATTGAAAGAAGTAGAAGATAAAAATTTCCGCCTCGATTTATATCACAGGTTGGGGGTTATCATAATACATGTACCATCGTTGAATGAGCGCAGGGAAGATATTCCTGATTTAGTAGATTACTACCTGGAAAAAATTGCAGATGAATACGGGCAGCCCAAAAAAGCCATTGATAAAAATGCCCTGGAAATGTTAACCGATTATAACTGGACAGGTAATATACGTGAATTAAGGAATGTGGTGGAAAGGCTTATTATTTTATCAGGCAAAAATATATCATCGGATGATGTAACAAATTACGTGTTACCCAGACAATAGAACTCCATGAAAAAAATATACTGCATTAGCGGCCTCGGCGCTGATGAACGGGCTTTTGAACGTTTACAGATTAACGGTTATGAGATTGTTTCGTTGCCTTGGTTACTACCCGAAAAGAATGAAACAATTGCAAAATATGCACGGCGAATGAGTGCAGGCATCACCGGCGAAAACCCTGTGTTGATGGGCCTTTCTTTTGGCGGTATGATGAGTATCGAAATAGCGAAACTTGTCAACGCTCAAAAAGTAATTTTAATTTCCAGTATAAAATCAGCAAGTGAATTACCTGTATGGCTGAAGTTGTCAGGCAAACTCAGGCTCAATAAAATGTTGCCTATGCGTTCCTTTAAGGTAATGGAACCTATACAAAATATTTTTTTAGGAGCTGTTGGCGAGGATGAAAAAGCCATGGCCCGCTCTTACAGAAAAAATGCGCCGCAGCAATATACTGACTGGGCTATTAATGAAGTGCTGCACTGGCGCAATACATGGCAGCCAGCCTCCTTGTTTCACATTCATGGCGATAATGATAGAATGTTTCCTATTAAATATGTTTCACCCACACATGTAGTGAAAGGTGGCGGTCATTTTATGATCATGAACAAGGCGGCTGAAGTAAGTGCAGCAATCAATGAAATTATGTAAGGTGATTATCGGTATGTTCATTGCCAACACTTTCTGCAGGCGGGATAACAAGGCTGTCATGGATTTAAAACACCAGTGTTCTGCCTGCAGCAGCGGATAAACTGCCACAATAGTGCATCAAAGCTTCACGACCGATACAATTCAATTTCAGTTGATATCTTTTGTTGATTCGATTGTTATACTTTACTGTTAAACATTTGAAAACATTTTTTGCATAAAACCGCAATGCAACTGTAATTATGGTATTTTTGGCCCTGATAAAATTTTACTTATGAGTATTGGCTGGATTATTTTTATTATTGCCGCCCTTGGGTGGCATATTGGTTTATATGGCATGTTTAAAAAAGCGGGCATCGAACCATGGAAAGCATTGGTACCCTTTTATAATACCTGGTGCATGGTGCAAAAAATGAAACTGGCCAAGGGTTGGTTTTTTTTACAGCTTATTCCAATTGCCGGTCAGTTTATTACCATCTGGCTTACCATAAAATTTGTAGAACATTTTGGCCGTTTTGGTTTTTGGCAACATGGCGCCACTGTGCTGATTCCTTTCATTTATTTCCCGTATTTGGGATTTAGCAAAAACGAAAAATATGCAGGTGAATTGGTGGTGAATAATTATAAAAAGTCTGCTGCAAGAGAGTGGATAGATGCTGCTGCATTTGCAGTAGTTGCTGCCACCATAATACGAACGTTTGTGTTTGAAGCCTACACTATTCCCACACCATCAGAAGAAAAAACTTTACTGGTAAACGACTTTTTATTTGTTAGTAAATGGACCTATGGACCCCGAATTCCCAACACGCCGCTGGCGATGCCTTTTGTGCATCATACCATGCCTTTTGGAAATGCAAAAAGTTACGTTGAATGGATACATATTCCTTACACAAGGTGGTTTGCAAGCCCGGTGCAGCG
>JANYFI010000496.1 GCA_025362765.1 Ferruginibacter sp.
ATTGGACAATTATTATAAATTACTGGCTCAAACAAACAGTACCGGCATCATTACCGTAAATTATGGTTATGCCCGCTATGGCACAAGCACCAATCCTGTGGCAGCAGCGGCCCACCTGGCGGCAGATTGGGTGAGGTATGATAATGGCAGAACCAAATTTTGGGAAATCGGCAACGAAACCTACGGCAGTTGGGAAGCGGGATATAAAATTGATCAAAGCCAAAATAAAGACGGTCAACCTGTATTGGTTACAGGAGATTTATACGGTCAGCATGTACAGGTTTTTGCCGATTCTATGCGGGCTGCAGCAAAAGAAACTGGCGCGACCATTTATATCGGCGCCACATTGTATGATAAGCCTGCGGCGTCTTTTGATTACACCAGTATTAAAACATGGAATGCAGGGGTATTGTCAAAAGTTGCCACTGCTTCAGATTTCTATATTGTGCATGATTATTACACTGATTACAATGCAAATTCCTCTGTGGCGGATATTCTTAAGACCAGTGTGCCTGTTACCGAAAATACCATGAGTTACGTCACCAGCCAGGTAAAAGCTGCAGGTCAATCCATCAAACCGGTTGCATTTACAGAATGGAATATCCAGGCAACGGGTTCTAAACAAAGCACCTCTTTTATCTCCGGTATTCATGCAGCAAAAACGCTGGGCGCCATCATTAAAAATAATTTCGGTGAAGCCAGCCGCTGGGACCTGGCCAACGGATGGGGCAACGGCGATGACCAGGGAATGTTTAATAGCGGTGACGAACCAGGCGCACCATTATGGAATCCCCGCCCGGCCTACTATTACATGTATTATTTTCAACAGTTTTTTGGCGACCGGATGGTGAAAGATACGCTCAAGTCTGTCAATAGTGATTTAACTACCTATTCATCTACCTTTTCTTCGGGACAGGCCGGTACAATAATTATTAATTCAGGATCACTGAGTCATATTGTTGCGATAGATTTTCAGCATTTTCCGGCGGGAAGCAAATATTACTGGCTTGCGTTAACCGGTGGAACAGACAACGGTAGTTTTTCCGGACAGGTATTTGTAAATGGAACCGGTCCATCAACAGCAACCGGAGGCCCACTGAACTACGCAACATTAAAAGCATATACCGCCCCGTTAAAGGGGACCATTAAAGTTACCGTTCCACCATTGAGTGTGGTGTACCTTGTGGCAGATAAAAAATAAGTGTTTCGGTTTTGGTAAATTAAAATTCGTGAAACTACAGGGCATTCCGCCAGGTAGTTTCACTTATTCATTTTAGAGAACTTGCTTAAAAATATTGTTGTGAAAATTGTAAACTACGCTGCTATATTGTTGGTAATTATCTTCCTTTCCTGTCAGTCAAAAAAGAGCCAGACTACAGGGTTACATTTCACCATTTTACCCTCCTCCGCCACGGGAATTGATTTTTCAAATACCATTACTGAAAATGACAGCCTCAATATGTTTACCAACGAATACACCTACATGGGTGGCGGCGTTGGCGTGGGGGATTTTAACAGGGATGGCTTGCCTGATCTTTTTTTTGCTGGTAACCAGGTAAGCGCCGCATTGTACCTGAATAAAGGTAATATGCGTTTTGAAAACATTACACAAAAAGCAGGCGTGCAAACAAATACCTGGTGTACTGGTGTAAGTATTATTGATATTAACAACGATGGGTGGCCTGATATTTATGTTTGCGTGTCTGGCAGGGTAGCGGGCGAAAAAAGAAAAAACCTGCTCTTCATCAACCAGCATGATCTAAGTTTTAAAGAAGAAGCCGCGGCCTATGGGCTGGCAGACACAGCGTATTCCACCCAGGCAGTATTTTTTGATTATGACAGGGATGGAAAACTGGATATGTTCCTCTTAAACCATGATTTAAATGACACAAGGCCTAATGATATCCGGGATAGAATTGTTGACAGTACTGCTATTGCTTCAGATAAACTATTTCACAATGAAGGCATACCAACCGGCATGGATCATCCTGTATTTAAAGATGTTTCCGGCCAGGCAGGCATCAGGGAAAATGGCAACGGGCTTGGAGTAGTAGTCAGCGATTTTAACCAGGATGGCTATCCGGATATTTATGTGGCGAATGATTATTTGCCCAACGACCTGTTGTGGTTAAATAATAAAAACGGTACTTTCAGCAATTGCATTGCCACGGCCATTAAACACCAGAGTTATTCCAGTATGGGTATCGATGCCGCGGATATCAATAACGATCAGTTGCCCGACCTGGTGTCACTTGACATGCAGCCCGAAACCAGTGAACGTAAGAAGATGATGTATTCTTTTCTGAGCGATCAGCGGCACCAGCTCGAAATGATGAAAGGATACCAACCGGAATATATCCACAATATGCTGCAGCTGAACAATGGCGTTAGAAAAATTAACAACCACCAGGAACCTTTTTTTAGTGAAGTGGCGGAAATGGCCGGCATTGCATCAACCGACTGGAGTTGGAGTGTGCTTATTGCCGACCTTGACAATGATGGATGGAAAGACATTCATATTGCCAATGGCCTGGGAAGAGATCCTACTAACATTGATTTTTTGGAGTACCGGCACAACACCGCTGTGCAGACTGGTATTCCAGAAAACAATTTACAGCGGCAGCAGTCATTGAATAGCCACCTGGCATCGCTGGGACCGCTTTCGTTGCGAAATTATTTATACCGTAACAAAGGTGGTTTTTGTTTTGAGGATATTTCAGATAGTGCAGGAATCAATGAAAAGTCAGTCTCCAACGGTGCGGTATATGCAGACCTAGACAACGACGGTTATCTTGACATTGTTACCAATAACATTAATGGCAAGGCGTTTATTATGCACAATGATACTTATACTGCCACAGCGGAAAAACAACATTATTTAACCCTTCAACTACACGGGGACAGCCTCAATAAGGATGGCATTGGCGCTACAGTGTATGCCTATAGTAAAGGATTTCAGCAGATGCTGGAACAATATCCTGTGAGGGGATATTTATCTTCCGTTGACAGCCGCCTGCATTTTGGTCTTGGAAAAAATGGCATTGATTCACTGAAAATTACCTGGCCCGGAAACAAACAGCAGTTGATTATAGCGCCACCCGTGGATACCATTTTACAATTGCATTATTCGCTTGCTGTTGCTAAGGATACAGCAGCAATAGCAACTCCTGCCGGATATTTCACTGACATCACCAGGGAGGTTAAAGCTGATTTTCTGCACCGGGAAACTTTCTTTTTTGACTATTCCTTTCAACCCCTGATTCAACAAAAATATTCGCAGGAAGGACCGTTTATCAGTACGGGTGATATGAACGGCGACGGCCTCACCGATTTTTTTATTGGGGGAGCCTATAAACAATCCGGCAAAATATTTTTGCAAAATAAAAACGGCAGTTTTACAGGTAAAACGTTGGTGACGGGCGTTAAAAACGAGGAGGATATGCAAAGTGTTTTGTTTGATGCCGATGGCGATAAAGATCTTGATTTACTCATTGTGAGTGGTAGCAGTGAGTTTGATGTGACGTCGTCTTTTTATCAGCCAAGATTGTATTTAAATGATGGTAAGGGTAATTTTAAACTGGATAAAAATGCTTTTTCACCCTTGGTGCGTACGCAAGCGAAATCTGTGGCAGTAGCGGATATGGATGGAGATGGTGACATAGATATTTTTATCGGCGGCCGTGTATCTGTTGGAACCTATCCTTTGCCACCCCGCAGTTATTTGCTGCGCAATGACCATGGAAAATTCACCGATGTCACCACAACCGTTTGCCCTGCATTGGAAAATCCTGGCCTTATTAACTCAGCAGTCTGGGTAGATGTTGACAATGATAAAAAGCCAGATCTGGTAATAGCCGGAGACTGGATGCCCATTCGTATTTTTAAAAACGAGGGAAATAGTTTTGTTGAAACGACCGCACAAAACGGCCTGGAGAAGTTACCCGGTTTTTGGCGAAGCATAGCGCTCATTGATGTTGATCATGACGGTGACCTGGATATTGTGGCAGGCAATCTCGGGTTAAACAATCCATTCCACATCAATCTTCAGCAACCCGCAACGTTGATAGCGAAAGACTTCGATGGGAATGGCGTGGTAGAGCCCATCTTTTGTTACTACCTTAAAAATAATGAGGGTAAATACGAATTGTCGTCAGGTATTTCGCGGGATGAATGGGCTTTGCAAATGCCTTCCATAAAAAAGAAATTCGATCGCAATGAGTTATATGCAAAAGCACCTATGGATGTTGTTTTCACCCCTGAAATGATGCAGGGTACCCTTACACTTCATTCACGCGAAGCAAGAAGCGGCTGGTTTGAAAACAACGGGAAAAATCAATTCAGTTTCCACGCTTTTCCGGCAATGGCCCAGGTAGCCCCGGTAAATGCATTTGTTTGTACAGATGTAAATGGAGATGGTAAGGATGATATCGTGATTGCCGGCAACGAATACCAGTCGCAGGTAAATAGTGGCCGTTATGATGCCTCGTATGGATTATTGCTGACGGGAGATGGTAAGGGGAACTTTACAGCAATCCCACCCGTTAGCAGCGGATTGATAATAGACGGGGATGTGAAAGACATGAAAATGATTACAACCGTTAAAGACAAATTATTACTTACCGCTATAAATGATACAGCGATGAAAGTGTTCAGGATAAAGAAGAATTAGGCGACTGTGCTTGTGTATTACCTTATTGAATGGCACGTGAAATAATGTTGAAAGCTACCGGAAGCGGGTACCGCCTGCCGAAATAAAGATTCCATCTAAATAAAAATTAAGTTCAATAGCCTATACATTTGCTATCAAAAGTTTTTAGCATGAAACGGGACATTCAGATAAGAAAAATTGAAACATCCGACAATGTAGCTATCGCGAAAATCATCCGGAGTACGCTGGCCGAGTTTGGCGCCAATCATCCGGGTACCGTTTATTATGACAAAGAAACTGATCATTTGTTTGAATTGTTTCAACAAGCTTCCTCCGTTTATTTTATTGCCTTGTTTAATGGAGAAATGGCCGGTGGCGGCGGCGTTTATCCCACAAAAGGATTGCCGGAAGATACCTGCGAACTGGTGAAAATGTATTTGCTGCCCGTGGCAAGAGGAAAAGGATTGGGGAAATTAATTATTGATACCTGCATCGAAGAAGCCCTTTATTTTGGTTTTAAAAAAATGTAT
>JANYFI010000380.1 GCA_025362765.1 Ferruginibacter sp.
TTTTTATCTATCCTTGCCTTTTGTAAAAGTATCTGTGCAGCCCTGCAATAAAATGATTTTTTTATCTGGGAGATGATACTGCTGTTGGTATGTTCAAACGCCCATCAGCTGCTGAGTTGATATAATTGCCGCAATCGTTGGGGCGCTAAATATATTCGTTCCAATTGCATCAGTTCAGTTACCCAATTAAATAGGCCAGCCCATTATTAACGGGATCGCATAAGTCACTTACCCTTTTATTGCTGCATAACTTTTCGAAAAGGTCCCTTACGGCTTTGTAATCATTGTGAATGGGGCAGGGGTGCGTGGCGGAACACTTACTTAATCCTAAACCACATTGATTGAATACTTCTTTGCCGTCAATGGCGAAAACAATATTTATAATCGGCTGCCGCTGCTGTGTAGCATTCATGTAAAAGCCTCCAGTTGGGCCTTTGGAGCTATTGATTACATTTTCCTTTACCAGCGTTTGCAATAATTTTCCAACAGTATGTTCGCTGGCATCTATATATTCAGCTATTTCTTTAATACCTGATTTTTCTCCAGATTCGAATTTGGATGACAGGTATATAACTGCTTTAATGGCTGTTTTACAGGTAAGGCTTAACATAGTTATTTATTAAAAAATAGTTGACCTTTTTCAGAAATCCTTTCATGACTCCAGGGTGGATCAAATGTTACATCCACTTCAAGGCTGTCATCCCTAAATGTATGTTGCAATGCATTTTTAACGCCGTCAGTAATAGATTCACCCATGGGGCAAAACTGCGTTGTTAATGTCATACTACAATATATTTTTTTGTCGCGGTCATCAAAATCTACCTGGTATATCAAGCCCAGATCCACCACGTTTAATCCAATCTCCGGATCTACTACATTTTCCAAAGCGGCCAATGCGATGGTGCATTTAATGTTGTTATTGGTAATTATATTCATGATGGAATAGGTTTATGCATAAAAATTTTCAATACATTCCAGTTATATAAAACAGCGGTCAGTACCAATAAAATGGTGCCTGCTTTAAGTAAAATATTGTTAGGGATTACAATTCCAATGGCAAATAAAATAAATCCTGCAAGATAAAGTATGACCATCGATTTAAAAATACCATTGCTAAACAGGTCTTTTGGATTGGGTGTTTTACCCAGGCCGGAGCGATGGTGATAAACTTTGTTCCACACAATAAAAGGAAGTGTTTTAAAAGTCATGCCAAGAATAATAGCAGTGATCCATCCAAAAAAAATAAGAAAGCCGTATGAAAGGATCAAATTTAATTTCTCTCCGGAAGTGCTGATTAAAAAAATGATTACAATTACTAAAAACAGCACAGGAAGCAGCAACATCGAAACAGAAAGCAACGATAGTTTCATTTGTTCATCTACCTGTTTTCTTATCCGTTGTTTGTATGCCAGGTAGCAATAGTAAATAAACAGGCTGATGGCGATGAAGACGGCGATTATAGGAATGAACAGCAAGGCTTTATTATCGGGGTGAAAAAATAAGACTATAAATAATAGCAAGGCTGAATTGATTAAACCATATATCCACCACAACAATGTAACATTGCTGTATTTTGAAATTAAAAACATCGGAATTAAACGGGAGGCTACACCCATTACCAATAAAAGAAACCAGCCTATTATACCGGCGTGCGCATGCAGCGTTAAATAATGTAAAGAACTTTCGGGTAATAGCGTAGCGGTGAAATTATGTACCTGCGCCAAACCCAAAATAGTGGTTAAAAACAACCATAAGGTCGCCGTAAAAACAAATGCCGCATGGATGCTTTCATTTTTACTTTTTGCCATGCTGATAGCAATATTGATGAGGTAAGCAAGTATTGCCAATACAACAAAACATCCGCCCCATTGGGCAGGCCAGCCCATATCAAAAATATAGAAGCCGTACACCAGCAAGGGTATTCCAGTGGCGGCAAGGATGAAAGAAATGTATGCCAATAAATTACTGTACAGCTTTGCTTCAATTAAAACCGGCACCAACTGATGGCTTGCGCCTAAAATAACCATAGTACCCCAACCCAATGCCATCGTATGCGTAATAGCTAAAATATGCGGATGAAAATAATGGCCGGTAAAAGCTTCAGTTGATAAAAGTAAAAAAATAGTTGCCGCTAAAAAAGAAATAGCAGCATATAAATAAAACGGCAATACTACTTTATACGCAGTGTTTTTTACTGTAGCAGAAACAAACATATTAGTTTTTAAAAATTAAAAGATACACTTCACCAGCTCCCACTTCTTTAATGCGGTAATCAAATTTACGTTCCGCTAATTCGGGCAACAAAAAAACCGGAATTCGTTTGTGAATCACATACAATGCTTTTTCTTCCGGTAATTTATCCAACGCATCCAGTATGGTAAGCATGGGCAAGGGCATTTCTAACTGGCGCACATCAACTGTTTCCATTTTATCCGTAAACCGTTGGAATATTTCGTCCCATCCCTTGTTTGCTTTACTGGTATCAACTTCCTTAATTTGAGTAGCCTGTTTTTTATGAAAAAATGTATACACCAGGTTATCATTAACGGTTTCGGCGTATGATTCAAAACCCTGTTTTTCCAATAGCAATATCAGTGGAACCGGTTCAAAACTGGTTATTAATTTTAATACCTGGCCCTGCTGCAATTGCTTTACTGCTTTCAGAATTAAATTTAGCGGATCTTTTCCTGACTCTATTTCAGCACGAACATCTAACTCAACAATATCGGCTACTGTACTATTTTGCACAAATACCGGAACCTGTTTTTGTTCCACACTTTCATCTGCAACATTGTTATTATCAATCGTAAAACCAAGCGGTTCCAGTTTTTTAAAAAAATCATTCACTGTACATCCACCTGCTTTGCTTGCCATATTAATGGAAGTACGGGCAGCCATTATTTTACGTAAAAGCGGGTTGCGGAGTTTATTGAATTTAGGAGAAATGCTTATGATAGCTTCCAGTGCATCGGGGTGCTCTTTAATCAGCGAGGCAATTTTTGTATAGGCATTGATTGCTTTCATTGTTCAAAAAATTGAGGATAGAGGCTAACTTGTCTTTTTATTATTTCAAATTTTTCTGCGGCTTCGGCAATTGATTGTGTCGCGAATAATTTTTTATTTTCTTCCATTAATGGTTCCAGCCAGTGATGGAGTGCATCATGATCGGCTCCCTGCATCCTGCATTCACTGATCATTTTATTAATGCCTTCCTGTAATGCTTTCCCGGTATTGTGATAATCTTCCAGGCTTGCGGGTTTAGCATGCTCAATTACATTATGTAGTGCTGATACATTTTTATTTGTACTGGAATCGGCCTTCCATTTTGC
>JANYFI010000586.1 GCA_025362765.1 Ferruginibacter sp.
ATACATGGTGATCATTTTTGTATTGTTTAGATCAAATCGTATGCCTGTTATACCTTTCTTATTCCGACAGGGAATAATAATATGGTGCCTTAAACATGGTTAAAAGACGCTGGGTATAGTCAGTGAAAATAGCGATGCTTACTGTTTATAAAATATTAGGCGTAAAATAAATAACAGATGCTGACATTTGCATAGCAGGAAGAAAATTTCGTCAATAAAATATAAAACAAAAACGCATGAGCCAGTCTTTTAAAGAACCCAACAATTACTTGTACAACCGAAAAACATTCTTATCCCATTCCTTAAAAATGGCTGGCGGACTTTCCCTGCTTTCTCTTCCCGGCGCAGCATTGGCGGCGCAACTGCCCTCAGCGCAAAAAGAATACTCCGTGCAGGATGTAATGGATATTATTTTGAAAGAAGTGCCCGGCGCTCCTTTTAAAGAAACGGTGGATACCTTAAAAAGCGGCAATGCGAATGATAAAGTAACCGGCATCATTACCACCATGTTTTCTACCATTACTGTAATCAATGAAGCGGTAAAACAACACGCCAGTTTTATCATTGCCCACGAACCTACTTTTTACAATCATACCGATGATAAGGAGTTTGTAAATAACAATCCAGTAGTGCAGCAAAAAGCAGCACTACTGGCGAAGCATAACATCACCGTGTGGCGCTTTCACGATTACTGCCATTCATTGGTGCCAGACGCCATTAGCTATGGTGTGGTTAAAAAAGCCGGTTGGTTAAGCTATTTCAAACAAGACAGTTTTACCCTGGAAATACCGGCAATAAAATTCAATGCGCTGGTGCAACACCTAAAGCAATCGCTGAACATTGCCCACCTGAGAGTGATAGGTGACGAACATCAAACCTGCCAACGTATCGCCTTGCTGCCAGGTGCCGCCGGAGGCAAAGCACAAATCTCCGCCGTGCTGGAAACAGCACCCGATGTACTAATAATCGGCGAAGCCTCCGAGTGGGAGACGGTAGAATTCATCCGCGACGCAAGGCTCCTCGGTTTTAAAACGGCTTTAATTGTACTGGGCCATAGTGTAAGTGAAGAGCCCGGTATGGAATGGGTAGCAGCATGGCTAACACCAAAATTACCGGAAATAAAAATTACCCATGTGCCATCCAACGATCCGTTTACCTGGATGTGATTTTAAATGTACCTTAAAAAGTTGGCCAAATCTGCCGTAAGCCAGTTATATTTATCATTCAATTACAACAACGATGAAAAAGATATTTTTGATAGCAGCGGTTTGCTGCAGCCTGCTGGCCTGCCACAACAATACCACCACCACCGCAACTAACAACAACAGCACCCAACTCGCCACGCTGCTGGAAAATTATTACAACCAGCGCATGCAATTGTTTCCGCTGGAAGCTACCATCAACGGCGATACCTTGTACAACAATTTACTACCCGCCGATTTCACAGATAGTTACAGAGAAAAATTGAAAACTTTTTTCAGCAGTAACCTCGCCGATATCAAAAAATTAGATACGGTCGGCCTCAGCGAAAATGACCAGCTCAGCTACCAGCTTTTTATTTACGAAATGGATATGGCTTTGGAAGGGCTGAAGGTGAATTTTGTCGGCAGTTCGCAAAGTGCTAACTCATTCATGCCGTTCGACCAGTTCAATGGCGTGCCCCTTATGCTGGGGCAAATGGGCGGCGGCACGGGCAACCAGCCTTTTAAAACCGTGAAGGATTATGACAACTGGCTGCAAAGAGCCACGGCCTTCAATAGCTGGGCCGACAGTGCCATTGTTTACTTTAAAAAGGGTATGGCCATTAATTATGTGTTGCCAAAAGCACTGGTGATAAAAATGATTCCGCAAATGCAGGCCATGGTAACCGACAGCGCTACCAATAGTTTATTTTACGCACCCATCCGTTTGATGCCCGCATCCTTTAGTGACAGCGATAAGGCAAGGCTCACCGTTGCGTACACCGCATTGATCAACCAACAACTGGTGCCTGCATATAAAAAATTAGCCACATTTTTACAGACTGACTATCTGCCCAAAGCAAGAGCCACTACAGGTGTAAACGCCCTGCCCGGCGGCGACCCGTATTACCGCTACATGGTTAAATTCTGGACAACGACCAATAAAACACCGGATGAAATTTACAACACCGGCCTGGCCGAAGTAAAGCGTATCCGCATGGTAATGGATTCCATCAAAACGTCGGTACATTTTACCGGCAACCTCAATGCTTTTTTTGAATTCATGAAAACCGACAAACAGTTTATGCCGTTTAAAACACCCGAAGAAGTGCTGGCGGCTTTTAGAAAAATACAAACCACCATCGATCCAAACCTTAAAAAAATGTTTGGCCGCGTGCCTAAAACAAAATTCGAAATCAGGCAGACAGAAGCCTTCAGGGCGGCCAGTGCCAGTGCGGAATATTATCCCGGTCTGGCCAACGGCACCCGCCCCGGAATTTTTTATGTGCCCATTTTAGACGCCACCAAATTCAATACCACCAGCGGTATGGAAAGCCTGTTTTTGCACGAAGCCATTCCCGGCCATCACTACCAAATTTCGTTGCAGTCAGAAAATGCCGCACTGCCAAAGTTCAGGCAGTTTATCTGGTATGGTGCCTATGGCGAGGGCTATGCCTTGTATTGTGAAAGTCTCGGCAAGGAGCTGGGGTTGTATACCGATCCCTACCAGTACATGGGCGCTCTCGGCGACGAGATACACCGTGCCATCCGGTTGGTGGTAGACGTGGCCATGCACACCGGCAAAATGACCAGGGAAGAAGCCATCAAATACATGACGGACAACGAAGCCATCAGCACGGAAGGCGCCACCGCAGAAATTGAACGTTACATGGCCTATCCCGGCCAGGCGCTCAGTTATAAAACAGGCGCCTTAAAAATAAGGGAGCTAAGAACAAAATACGCCACTGAACTCGGCAATAAATTTAACCTCTCCAACTTTCACGACGAGTTATTGAAAGACGGTTGTATGCCACTGGATGTAATGGAAAAAAAGATGGACAACTGGGCAAAGCAGCAGCGGTAAGTTTTTGATTCTGGGCAAAATTTTTTTGATTCGGGCCAAGAAGCTGTGTGGTACAGCATTGGCGTCGCACTCTTGTACTGAATTTCTTTATTGAACTTTTATCGAAGCGTAGATGGAAAATTTATGTAAGAAACGCAGATCAAAAGAGATAATGAATTTGCCTGCTGACAATTGGTTTTGAGCAGTGACAAAAATTATCTTCAATCGCTTTTAGACAATATGGAAATAGATTGGAAAAGCCTTCAATTTAAAGAAGCCACCAATGCTCTTTTTCAGCGGCTCGAAAATGGAGAAATTATTTTTGTAGTTTCTGACCTTCTCGACCTTGAACTAATTAATGCTCCTTAACTAGGTTATCAAATGATAGAAATTAGAAGTCCCAAAGACCTCATTAATTATAGAAACGAGTAAAAAAGAAAAGACTTTTGACGCAGTAAAAATGATGCGGGACATTAGAGAAAAAGTAAGTGCTGAAACTCAAAACATGACTTTTGCTGAATTGAAAGAATACATTCAGACAAAAATCAAAGAAAGTAAACTGAAACCAGTAGGACAATAATGCACATCTGCCAGCTAACACATTTATAAAAGCTGGGGCCTAAAATATGGGGACTTATTTTTTAAATAAAAATGAGTTCAGGAGGTAATTAAGCCTGATAAAAGCAATGCCTTTATTTGTAAAAGAACAAGTATCATAATTTGTCGCAATATTTGCTAACAAACAGGATTGCATGTCGCAATCGATTGGCTGTAATCCAATAATTTGCACATTCACAATACTAAAAACAGCAGATGAAAATAATATTAACCGGCGCAACCGGTATGGCAGGACAAGGGGTTCTGTTAGAGTGTTTGCAAAACAATACCGTTACCGAAATTTTAATGGTAAACAGAAAACATTTGGAAATAACTAATCCTAAACTGAAAGAGTTATTGGTGCCTGATTTTTTAAAAATAGAAAATTGTAGTGATTCTTTACATGGCTATGATGCCTGCTTTTTTTGCGCTGGTATCAGTTCTGTTGGGATGAAGGAAGAAAAATATACCATCATTACTTATGACACTACCCTGTATTTTGCCAAAACGCTGGCGGCAATGAACCCGGAAATGGTTTTTAATTACATTTCAGGTTCGCATACGGACAGCACGGAGAAGAGTAAAATAATGTGGGCCAGGGTGAAAGGCAGAACCGAAAACGATTTAATGCAACTACCTTTTAAAGCGCAGTATAATTTTCGGCCAGGGGGCATGTCGCCGTCAAAAGGTCAGCAAAATGCCAAATGGCTTTATGTAATTATTGTTAATGCCATCAAAGTTTTTTCATCTAAAAACATCATCAGCCTGAATGAGTTGGGTAGAGCCATGATTAACGTGGTACAAAAAGGTTATCCAAAAAAGGTATTGGAAATTAGTGATATTAAAGTGCTGGCGAAATAAACATTTATTGAAGAGGAAGTTTTACCTGCCGCTTTTCTTACAACAAAACAGACCAATTACTTAGTCTGTTTTGAAGATTTTTTTATGTGTCTATTACAACCTGTTTATGCACCCAGTGCCTTTTTGGCAAACGCTAAACAATTTTTTGTTTCCTTTACCGCATCAGAACCGGCGGGAATATCATACTCCAGTTCAATGGTGGCGGGAATAGGATATTTTTTTGTTTTCAGTAAAGTAAGAATTTCTTTCAGCG
>JANYFI010000588.1 GCA_025362765.1 Ferruginibacter sp.
TCATAAATTGAGGCGGCAAAATCAAAAATCCCTTCGTAAGATCTTAGTAATCCTTTTATAACCGCTTCATATTGCGGGTACTGCTGTTCGAATGCACTCAATTCATTTTTATCACACCTGAAAATCGCAGTTGATGGTTTAAAAAACACTTCATTGAACTGTACAATGTCTTCCTGCTCCAGCGTTTTTATGGCATAGGTAGCGGAAAGAATATTGAGTTTAAAAGCCGCTGTAAATACAGCCATATCAAAATCGTAACTGATGCCTTCCCCGTTACCAGCCGGCACCTGCAAATAGTTCATCACCGCCCTGTATACTTTTTTTATTTCCTCTTTTTCGGGATATCGAATGGCGGATTGCAGCTGCAGATCCTGTAATTCCCGGTCGCTGTATAGCAAAACCGCATAAGCCCGTTTACCATCACGGCCTGCACGCCCTGCCTCCTGGTAATAATTTTCCAGGCAGTCCGGTACATCGAAATGTACCACCACCCGAACATTCGGCTTATCTATGCCCATCCCAAAAGCATTGGTGCAAGCCATTACCCTTGTGTTATTGCCAATCCAGTCTTCCTGGCGCTTATTTCTTTCGTCATTGCTTAATCCGGCATGATAGTAACTGGCAGAGATTTTATTCATCAGCAACAATTCGGCAATATCCTTTGTATGCCTTCGGCTTTTGCAATATACAATAGCGCTGCCTTTTACATTGTTTAGTATTTCAAGTAGTTTATTTTGTTTGCTGGCAACGTTAAAAGTGCTGTAAGAAAGATTGGCCCTTTCAAAAGATTGTTGAAACCGCTGCTGATTTTTTGAGAAGGCTAATTTTTCACAGATATCATTCTGCACTGTTACTGTCGCAGAAGCGGTCAACGCTAATATCGGTATGTTAGGCAGGTATTCCCTTAACTGTGCAATTCGGGTATAAGGTGGCCGGAAATCGTATCCCCACTGCGAAATACAATGTGCTTCATCAACAGCAATGAGATTGATATTCATGGCAGGCAGGTATTCCTGGAACAAATTTGTTTCCAGCCTTTCAGGCGATACGTACAGGAATTTGTAATTACCATGGGCGGCATTTTGCAATGTTTTTTTTACTTCAAAAAAGCTCATGCCCGAATAAACTGACAATGCAGGAATGCCCTTGTTTTTTAAATTTTGTACCTGGTCTTTCATTAAAGCAATCAGCGGACTGATCACCAGGCAAATACCATCTTTCGCCAAAGCGGGCACCTGGAAACAGATAGACTTGCCTCCGCCGGTGGGCAGTAAAGCAAGCGTATCATTTCCTTCCAACACCGAGTTGATGATTTCTTCCTGCAGCTGGCGGAATGTGTTGTACCCCCAATATTGTTGTAGTATTTGATGGATTGACAAATGAAAATATTATGGTTTGAAATTAAACCACTTTTTTGAAATTAAGCTTAACGGAATTTGCTGCAAGCACCACATCGCTGAAACCCATTGCCAGCGCTGCTATACCGGGGTGAAGAAAGCCGGCTGCGGCAACTGGTATAGCGATAATATTGTAGATAAAAGCCCAGAAAAGATTTTGCTTAATCGTTCCAAAAGTATGTTTGCCAAGCCCTAAAGCCAATGGCAAATGCTGTATGCCTTTATTCATCAGTACCACTTGTGCGGTTTGCATGGCCAGTTGCGATGCATCGCTCATTGAAATGCCAATGGTGGCTTTCGCCAATGCCGGCGCATCATTTATGCCATCCCCCACCATGGCAGTAGGATTTGCTTTGGTTAGTTGTTCAATTACCAGCAGTTTTTCAGCCGGTTTTTTTTCTGCAAATACCAGGTCAATACCTACGGCGTCTGCTACTTTTTTACATCTTGCATAACTGTCGCCGCTTAATAAAATGGTGTTGATATTTTTTGAATGCAGGTAACTGATCACTTGTTTAGATTCTTCCCTAATTCCGTCTTCCATATCCAGCCAGCCAATGGGTTCATTATTTTTTAACAGGTAAGCGGTGTGGCTTTCCGGTGCATTAATTGTTGTTTCGCCGGCAATGGTATTACCTAATTGATAAATGTTTCCGTCACCATCAGTTGCCTTCATGCCCACGCCTTTTATTTCTTCAATTTTTTTCCAGGTAATTGCGTTGTTAGTTTTCCAGTTGGTGGTGATCACTTTCGCAATGGGATGATTTGAATATTTT
>JANYFI010000610.1 GCA_025362765.1 Ferruginibacter sp.
TGTTTGGAAACCAATAAGAGGAAAAATAGCGTAGAAGTTCTTTAGATAGGCGTTCAGGCTCTTCACTTTATTGGATATTGGAATGTGAAAGTAGGAAATATTTCCGAATTGCCAAATTTTTCTTAAACTTTTTTTTTGACGTTTTGTTCTATAAAAATAAGATACTTCACATACGGAAAATATAAGTGGCTGGATTTTAGTAACACTTTCACAATATGTACGTAGCGCAAACAGAACACACTATTTTTGTAAATCAATATGAGTACGACGAAAACGGTTAAGAAAAAGGAAGCAATTATTCCGGCAAATAACACAGACGGAATTTTTATAAAAGGCGCAAGGGTACACAATCTTAAAGATGTAACAGTAACCATTCCCCGCAATAAACTGGTGGTAGTAACAGGAGTCTCGGGATCAGGTAAATCTTCCTTAACGATAGATACTTTATTTGCCGAAGGGCAGCGTCGTTACGCGGAAAGCCTGAGTGCCTATGCCCGCCAGTTTATGCAGCGCATGAACAAGCCGGATGTAGATTATATAAAAGGTTTGTGTCCTGCCATAGCCATAGAACAAAAAGTAATTACCCGTACACCAAGAAGTACCGTTGGCAGCATGACGGAAATTTATGATTACCTGCGGCTGCTGTTTGCAAGAACAGGAAAAACCATTTCGCCTGTTAGCGGAAGAGAAGTAAAAAAAGATGATGTAACCGATGTGGTAAAAGCCATTAGCGAATTAAAACACGGCGATAAAGTATTGCTGCTGGTACCTTTTAAACTGCATGCCAACAGGGATGTGAAAGAAGAATTAAATATCCTGATACAAAAAGGTTTTTCAAGAGTGGCCTCTCCAAACCCCTCCGAAGGAGGGGCTTTAGAGCCTCAGCGCATTGAAGATCTGATGGCAAGTGCGAGTTTGAAACTTTCACCAAGTACCTGTTTACTAATTGACAGGCTGGTGGTAAAATCATTTGATGAAGATGACAAACACCGCATCAGTGACTCCGTCGGTATTGCTTTTTATGAAGGCGAAGGCAGCCTGGCGCTGGAAATAAACAGCAAAAAAATACTACACTTCAGCAACAAGTTTGAGCTGGATGGTATCCAGTTTGAAGAACCCGTTCCCAACTTATTTTCTTTTAATAATCCGTTTGGCGCCTGCCCAACTTGTGAAGGTTTTTCACTGGTGCTGGGCATCGATCCTGACCTGGTAATACCAAACAAACAGTTAAGTGTGTATGAGGGAGCTGTAGCGCCATGGAAAGGTGAAAAACTGGGTTTGTGGAAAGATGCATTTGTAAGAGCGGCGAAGAATTTTAATTTTCCAGTGCATACGCCCATCATCGATCTTACAAAAGAACAATACCGGTTATTGTGGGAAGGCAACAGTTACGCCAATGGCATCAATGATTTTTTTAAAGAAGTAGAACAAAATTTATACAAAGTGCAGTACCGCGTTTTGCTTAGCCGTTACCGGGGCAAAACCCTTTGCCCAGATTGCAAAGGGTATCGCTTGCGCAAAGAAGCACTGTATGTAAAAGTAGCGGACAAACACATTGGCGAATTGTGCGAATTACCTGTTAAGGATTTGCAGGGTTGGTTTGATGAATTAAAATTGAGTGTGTATGATGAAAAGGTGGCCAAAAGAATTTTGATAGAAATTCATCACCGCATAAAGACACTAACCGATGTTGGTTTGGGCTATCTTACTTTAAACCGGCTAGCCAATTCGCTGAGTGGCGGCGAAAGCCAACGTATACAATTGACGAGAAGTTTAGGAAGCAATTTAACGAACTCTTTATATATCCTCGATGAACCTTCTATTGGCCTGCATAGCAGGGATACGGAAAGGCTGATTCGGGTGTTGAAAGAATTAAGAGATTTGGGCAATACAGTAGTGGTAGTAGAGCATGATGAAATGATGATGCGGGAAGCCGATTACATTATTGATATGGGCCCATTGGCAAGCCATCTCGGCGGAGAAGTAGTGGCAGCGGGCAATTACAAGGAATTGATTGCGGATAAAAATAGTTTAACGGGTAAATACCTCAGCGGTGCACTAAGCATTGACCCGCCGAAATATTTACGCAAATGGAACCAAAGTATAAAAGTGGAAGGCGCCAGGCAAAACAATCTTAAAAACATTACTGTTGAATTTCCGTTGAATGTTTTTTGTGTGGTGAGTGGCGTGAGTGGCAGTGGTAAAACAACGTTGGTAAAACAGATTTTATATCCGGCTTTGCAAAAAATAAAAGGCGAAGGCGTTGAAAAAGCAGGTATTCATAAATCGGTTACAGGAGACCTGGATGCGATAGCGCAAATAGAAATGGTTGACCAAAACCCGATTGGTAAATCATCCCGCAGCAACCCGGTTACTTACATTAAAGCCTACGATGAAATACGTGAATTGTATAGCAAACAACCTCTTAGTAAGATACGCGGATTTTTACCCAAGCATTTTTCATTTAACGTAGATGGTGGCCGTTGCGATGCCTGCAAGGGCGAAGGGGAACAGATAGTTGAAATGCAGTTTTTAGCCGATGTACATTTAACCTGCGAGGTATGTGGCGGCAAAAGATTTAAAGAAGAAGTACTGGAAGTAACCTACAAAGGAAAAAGTATTTATGCTGTGCTGGACATGAGTGTAGATGATGCTATTGAATTCTTTTCATCCTCGATTGGTGGGGGGCAGGATGGGGCCGATGTGGCAAAAAAAATACAACCCTTGAGTGATGTAGGTTTAGGCTATGTAAAGCTGGGGCAAAGCAGCAATACGCTTTCCGGTGGAGAGGCGCAACGGGTAAAGCTGGCGTCGTTTTTAGGAAAAGGAAAATCTCAGGGGCAGATATTTT
>JANYFI010000640.1 GCA_025362765.1 Ferruginibacter sp.
GGCCAACTGCATTTCCTTTTTGTAGACCATGCTTGTTTTATCTTTAAAAAGCTGAGATAGATAAATGCTCAATGAGTCCACATTATCCTTAAAACGTTTACCCCCTTTTTCTCTTAACCCATCAGCACGAAAATCAACATACACGTCAAAAATGGGTATGGATGTGCTGAGCATATTTCCATCTTCGCTGTAAATAGTACCACGTTCAGCCTCCAGCGGAGTATATTTTAAATGCATGCTATCACCCATTCTGCTCCAAAACTTACCTTCTACCCGCTGAATATAAAACGCCCTGCCTATTACAACAACACCCAGTGCTATCATCAAAATAAAGCTGAGGTACACCCTCCATAATATATCTTTTTTTATATCCATTTCGCCTGCTCCTTCTTTTCCAAATAAAGAGGAAATGAGCAGTTTATTTTTTGTATTTACATTGCATCTGATTCATTGTACCGGCAGCCTATTGGATACTGCTGCGGATTTAAGGAACCTAACACCTTTATTTCTGAAGCGATATTACCGCAATACTGTCCAGCAACACTGGTGCAGTAGTTAGTTCTTTCAGCCCCAATGGTTCTACTGCTTTTGCCAATTCACTTGCCTTACTTCTAAAAATAACTTCGCTTTTAATTGTCTTGTATTCGTACTCCAGTTCTTTAATGTGTTTTTCAGTGGCACCTATCTTCCTGGTAATTTTATCTTCATAATGGCCATTGTATATATACAGTACCGCCAGTACCGCTAAAAACAAAAAGAAGGGAATATTCTTTACCACCCACTGGTGATTAAAAAATCGCTTCCAGTCTTTTCGGCTGGTAACCTTTTCCGGTATTTTTAGCTCGTCATCCAACTGCATATTATTTAAAATTCTTACTTCAATAAATCCGATATCATTCAATCAGCTATCAGGCGGTTGACTTTCTTTCCGCCACTCTAAGCTTTGCACTTCTTGCTCTTTTATTTTGCTTTGCTTCTGTTACCCCTGGCAGGATAGGTTTTTTAGTAATGATCAGCAACGGGCTTTCTGGCCTGCCACCATAAATATCATCTGTCTCCGTATCTGAAAAACTACCTGCCTTAAAAAAATTCTTTACCAGCCTGTCTTCCAGGGAATGAAAAGTAATAATCGCCGCACGGCCACCGGGTTTTAATACGGCAGGAATTTGCTGCAGTAATTCTTTTAACGCTCCTAACTCATCGTTTACTTCAATACGCAATGCCTGGAATACCTGCGCAAAATATTTTTGTGGAATTCCTTTCACCACAGATGCCACTGCCTGTTTAAATTCGTTGATGGTTTTAATGGATGTTATTGCCCTTTGTTGAACGATGGTTTTGGCCAGCGTTTTTGCATTGGTAACTTCACCATAGTGTTCCAGCATTTTATGCAACTGCAGTTCCGAAAATGTTTTTAATACATCGGCTGCGGTGATCGTTTGCCGCTGGTCCATCCTCATATCAAGTGCCGCATCAAACCGTGTGGAAAAACCCCTGCCCGCCTCATCAAACTGGTGACTGGAAACACCCAGGTCAGCCAATATTCCATCCACCTTTATTATTTTATGCAGGCGTAAAAACCGTTGCAGGTGCCGGAAATTTTGCGGAACAAAAATTACCCGGTTATCGGCCGGTACATTTTTTCGTGCATCATCATCCTGATCAAAAGCTACCAATTTTCCTTTTTCGCCGAGGTGTTGCAAAATAGCCCGGCTATGACCGCCGCCACCAAAAGTGCAGTCAACATAAATGCCATCCGGCTTTATGGCTAGGCCTTCAACAGATTCTTTCAGCAACACCGGCACATGATAACCGGCCTCACCGCTTACTGAATCATTTGGCAGTTGTTGATTTTCCTCTTCCATAGCAACCGGCGTTTTAGCTTTCTAATTTTGAACCCATTACTTCATTCGCCATTATCTTGAACTCCTCCTGTGAAAAAGATTCAAAGAACTCTTTGTATTTATTCTGATCCCAAATCTCAATTTTGTCCCCAATAAAAATCAACACGGCATCTTTCACCAGGCCTGCATATTCCATTAAATTTTTTGGAAGTAATAATCTTCCTGCCGAATCAAGTTCTACCTTTGAAGCACCGTTCAAAAACCTTCTTTTAAAAGCACTCGCCTTTATGTCGAATTCATTGAGCTTACTCACTTTTGCATATAAAATTTCCCAGCTATCCATAGGGTATAAACTCAGGCAGCTTTCCAATCCCCTGTTAATAACAAACTGTTGGGCACCCTCTTCCGCCAGTTGCTTTTTTAAAGCAGCTGGTACAAGAAACCGACCTTTAGGATCGATTGTAACCTCGTATTCGCCAAGAAAACCCGTCATTTACAGTTGAATTAAACTTATGATTGAATATTCACACAAAATAACACTTTTTCCCACCTTCTTACCTAATAAGAGAAAAAGATTTTTATCCACAGCGTTAAAATTAGTCCCAGCCTGCTTATACGTCGAAAAACACCCTTCAAACTGTTAATAAGCGTGTGGATTACTGTGGATTTTGTGTGGATTACTTTCAAGAAGCAGCTTTTGCTGAAAAAAAATTTCAATGGAATATTCGCTGATTATTTTTTGGCTGTATTTTTTATGGAAGAAAAAAAATTTAGAAATTCATAATTTCCAACAACATTTTATTATTGCCGCCTGATTTTTATCCAGCAATAATTACAAAGCCAATCGGTAAATTTTACTCAGCTTACGAAAATTTGAAAAAGGATTGTAAGCACCAAACCATTCATTTGATACCAGCAATGTAAAATCCCTGAGAGATAAAACTTACGCTATTATTGTTTTTGAAGAAGATAATTTTTGTGGTGATGAACCAAATTAAAACAGGAATCTCTTTATCCCTGTTATCTAAAATAAATGGCATGGGCCTGGCTTACACTGAAAGAATTAAGCGGAGAAAACATTGTGTTAGCCCGACGTTATATGACAGGCTAAGAAGAAATAAAAAAATAATGCCGGCGGATGGATAATTCTGAGCATCCTTATTTTGCACAAATGAAAGTAAAATAAAACCTGGGGCAATAAAAATACCTACCCTTTTGTCAACGGAAAACTGAGAAAAAAAACTGTTCCTTTCCCAGGTACACTTTCGGCCTTGATGGTTCCTTTGTGCGCATCTACCATTGTTTTTACATAGCTTAACCCAAGGCCAAACCCCTTTACGTTGTGGAGATTGCCCGTGTGCGCCCGATAAAATTTTTCAAAGATGCGACTAAGGGTTTCCTTGTTCATACCAATGCCGTTGTCTTCTATTTTTATTTTAAAAACGCTGCCTGTACTTTGTGTGCTGATTTTTATGCGCAGATTGTCACGGGAATATTTTACGGCATTATCCAGCAGGTTACTTACCAGATTGGTGAAGTGTACATCATCGGCCATCAGGAAATCATTTGTTGCTGCAAGGTTCACGTCCAGCTTGCCCTTTATTTCTTCCACCTGCAGATAGATGTTATTTAAAGCACTGGTGATTAAATCGTGCGCATGCAATTTTTTAAGGTTCAGCTGCACTTCCTGTTTATCCAGCAACGCCGCCTGTAGTATGGTTTCTACCTGCTTGTTCATGCGTTTATTTTCCTCCTTTATGATGCCGGTAAAATAACTCATCTTTTCCCGGTCGTTGATTACCTTTTCATTTTTTAACGCATCAACCGCCAGCGAAATTGTTGCCAGTGGAGTTTTAAATTCGTGCGTCATATTATTGATAAAATCCGATTTGATTTCACTCAATTTTTTTTGTTTTATCAATGCCCTCACGGTTATAAAAAATGCACACAAAATAATGATGGTAAATACGATGGCTCCAATAATAAACCAGGTCATGGATTGCCAGATAAAACTTTTGGCATGCGGTACAATTAAAATCAACAACTCCTCCGGCGATATCCCTTCTGATAAACTACCCGACGGAGATTCAAGTGGTAATACTACCGGTTTGTTATTGGCAGAGTCCACGTACAATTTCATGAAGCTATCAGATTGTATTTCTTCTCCAATACCCGACGTTGAACTCACCGCAAATTCAAAAGGAATTTTTTGCAGGTTTTGTTTGTCAAATGCCTTTCGGATAATGTCTTTGATTTCATCCCTGGAATAACGTTGTATAATGGTAGGTTTAAAAATATCCCGCTGCAACCGCTCGCTGGGAAATATAAAACCACCTTTTTTACTCAGCGGAATTAAATTCCCTTTTTCCGACATCAAGTCAACCGATGCCTGGTAAGTTGCCATGGCGACATGCTCCCTGAATTTTTGTTCTTCCGAAAGCAGCGATCCTTTTATCCAAAGTATTTGAAAGAAAATAATGCCCAACAGAGAAAGCAGGATTAAGATAGTAATAACAGGGAAAATTTTCTTCATGCTTACAAAAGTAATTTAGTAACAGTCCTTATATCGATTTTGGCGATGCGAAAGGTAAATTTAACGAAGGTTTTAGAACTTACCACATTTCAAAAAATATACAACCGATTCTTTGGGTAAAACAAATAAATTGAATTATTTTAGAAATATGATTTCACCTTCCCCAGGCATACTGTTAATTGCAGACCCTTTTTTAAAAGATCCCAATTTTATGAGGACGGTTATTTTCATTTGCGAGCATCAGCAACAGGGCAGTTTTGGATTTGTGTTGAACAAACAATTTGAACAAACGCTGGATGAGTTGATGACGGGTTTCGATGGTTTTCCCATACCGGTTTTTTATGGAGGACCCGTGCAAATGGATACCATTCATTTTTTACATCAATACCCTGGAGAGGTAACCGGCGGCATGGAAGTAATGAAAGGCATTTACTGGGGCGGCGATTTTGAAAAATTGTCTGAGATGATAAAAACAAAGCAACTGGATTTTAATAAGGTTCGTTTTTTTATTGGTTACAGTGGCTGGAGTGACGGTCAGTTAGACAACGAGTTAAAAGAAAAAAGCTGGCTTACAGTTTCAGCTACGCAGCAATTGGTTTTTCATACTCAGCCCGATGATATATGGAAAGATAGTTTGAAACATTTGGGTGGCGATTACGAAATGATGATCAACTTTCCAATTGATCCGCTGCTAAATTAAAAACTCACTTACCTTCTTTTGCGATTTCCCCAGGCTAAACATTGGTGCCGGTAAGGTTTCTTTTCATAAATTTTGACTGTTTTTATTATTCATTATTCATCTTCTTAACTTACCTTAACGAATGTTTTATCAATTTGTAAAATTGATAGCCAAAATGGCCATTCACTTTTACTGCCGGCACATTACAATTAATACCAAAGAACTACTGAAAAGTAAAGGCCCCTTGTTACTGGCTGTCAACCATCCCAATTCATTTTTAGATGCCATTATTTTATGTACTTTATTTAAACAGCCGGTGTATTCACTTGCCCGTGGCGACGCCTTTAAGGGAAAATTAATCAGCTGGATTTTAAGGTCGATTAAAATATTGCCGGTATACAGGATAAGCGAAGGTGTGGAAAATCTGGAGGGAAATTATGCCACATTTTCCGCCTGTACCGAGCTATTCAAAAAAGGCGGCATCGTATTAATTTTCAGCGAAGGAAGGTGTGAAAATGAATGGCATTTACGGCCACTTAAAAAAGGAACGGCAAGGCTGGCCGTTGCAGCGTGGCAACAAAATATTCCCCTTAAAATTCTGCCGGCAGGTATCAATTATAACAGCTTTAATTTATTTGGTAAAAATGTTCAGATTAACATGGGGCCATTCATTGAACTGGACTCAATTCAAAATACTTATACTGACCACGGCCGTTTATTAAATGAAGTAACCGCAGCCATTGAAAAACAACTACAGTTACTGGTATATGAAATAGATACAACTGACAGAAAAAAAAGAATCGCCACCTTCCACGTTACACAGCCTTTGATAAAAAGACTATTGCTGTGGCTCCCGGGCGCTACAGGATTTATTTTGCATTGGCCACTTTACAGCTTACTAAAACAACTGATTATAAAAAAAGGCGGTTCCCGGGAACATTTTGATTCCATGATGGTGGGTTTACTTTTTGTACTGTATCCCTTTTACCTGTTAAGCGTGGTGCTGATAACAGTGGCATTTGGGGGCAGATACCACGCACTTGCTGCTATCATAATAATACCATTTTGCGGATGGTGCTATGTACAGCTTAAACAGCAGATAGATTAATGAATACACTGTCAAAAACAGTACTGGCCGGTAATACAACCGGCCAGTACAAAAGGCAAAAAGGAAAATATTCAGTTTAACTGCATCGTATTTTTTATAGCTCCAATTTAAAATCAGCCTCTTTATCATCTCTACTATTGCCTCCAATAAAGAGTTTGAACGCCCCAGGTTCTGCAACATATTTTAAATCGCCGTTGTAAAATTTCAGGTCTTTATTGCTGATGCTAAAAGTTACTTTTTTCGATTGGCCTGCTTTTAATTCAATTTTTTGAAATCCTTTCAACTCTTTTACCGGACGGGTGATAGAACCTACCATTTGCCGGGTGTATAGTTGCACCACCTCTTTACCGGAAACATTGCCGGCATTGGTAACGGTAACGGTAGCCGTGATATTTTGATTGCCTTTAAGTGTGGCTGAGCTCAAACTAATATCGCTGTAAGTAAAGCTGGTATAACTTAAGCCATAACCAAAAGGATACAACGGATCATTGGACACATCTAAATAGTTAGAACGGAATTTTTGAAACCATTTGCCATCTGGCAGCGGCCGACCGGTATTTTTATGATTGTAGTATAAAGGCACCTGGCCGATGTTCTGCGGAAATGTAGTACTCAGCTTACCTGATGGATTTACGTCGCCAAACAACACATCCGCAATGGCATCACCCGCTTCTGTCCCGCTAAACCATACGTTTAAAATAGCGGGTACGTGCTCGTTCTCCCAAGCCAGCGTTAGCGGCCTGCCGGTAAATAAAACCAGCACTACTGGTTTGCCGGTTTTAATCAAAGCAGCCAACAGTTCCTGTTGAATTTTTGGGATACCTATGTCTGAACGGCTGGCAGATTCTCCGCTCATTTCCGACGATTCGCCTACTGCCGCTACTATCACATCTGCCTGGCTTGCAATGTCCAGGGCTTCTTTTAAAATCACTTCATTGGAGCGGATATCACGGTGCAGGCTTTTACCAAACATAGTGCCTCTTTCTTCAAACAAACTATCCGCATCCAGGTTGGAACCTTTTGCATATAAAATTTTTGCAGTGCCGCCTACCGCATTTTTTAGTCCTTGTAAAACAGAAATGGGAGTAGAGAAATCAGTGGCCACACTCCAGGTACCAGGCATATTTTCTTTGGCATCTGCCAGCGGTCCAATCAGGGCGATAGTGCCCCTCTTTTTTATGGGTAATAATCCTCCTTTATTTTTCAACAACACAAAACTTTCTGTGGCCACTTCCCTGGCAATTTTTCTATTGGCGGGTGTAAATATTTCAGTGGCTGCCCGTTGTTCGTTACAATATTTATACGGATCATCAAACAATCCTAATTTATATTTAGCCTCCAAAATCAACCGGCACGCAATATCAATCTGCTGCTGAGTTACTTTCTTTTCCGCCAGCGATTTCTTTAGGGTAGTTAAAAAGCCTTCTCCTACCATATCCATATCAACACCGGCATTTAAAGCCAGCGAAGAAACCTTTTGCAAATCGCCCAGGCCGTGATCGATCATTTCATTGATGCCGGTGTAATCCGTCACCACAAATCCTTTAAAGCCCCATTGATTGCGTAGTACATCCGTCATTAAAAATTTATTGGCCGTTGCCGGAATACCGTCGACTTCATTAAAAGATGCCATCACGCTGCCAACGCCTGCATCCACCGCTGCTTTATATGGAGGAAGGTATTCGTTGTACATTTTTACCCTGCTCATATCCGTGGTATTGTAATCACGCCCCGCTTCCGCAGCACCATACAAAGCATAATGTTTTACACAGGCCATGAGGTATTGTCTTTTGATAAATCATTTCCCTGGTAACCTTTCACCATCGCCGCAGCAATCCTGGAACCAAGGTAAGCATCTTCTCCACTGCCTTCCGAAATCCTTCCCCAGCGTGGATCCCGGCTGATATCTACCATTGGAGAAAACGTCCAGCAAATACCGTCTGCGCTGGCTTCCGTTGCAGCTATACGGGCTGCCTTTTCCACCAGGTTCATATCCCAAATGCAGGACATTCCCAATGGAATTGGAAAGGTTGTCTGGTAGCCGTGAATTACATCCATGCCAAATATCATCGGGATTTTCAGGCGGCTTTCTTCCACCGCAATTTTTTGCACCGCCTTTATTTTGGCAACCGATTTAATGTTAAAAAGACCACCCACTTTTCCTTCACGGATTTTTTTTCCAATGTCAGAATTGGAAGCTTGGCCGGTAACAATATCGCCCGCTCCCGGCAAATTCAACTGGCCCAATTTTTCATCCAGCGTCATTTTATTCATCAATACATCAATAAAAACTTTCATCCGGGCGTTGCCGGATTTTACAGCCTCCGCATTTTGAGCCGTTGCCTGCAGCGAAGTAAATAGTATTACTACGGCCAGCATTTTCGTAAACAATTTCATGTTAGTATATTTTTATTATTTCAGTAAAAAAGGGGCAATTGCCTTTTGCCAGATAGCATATCCTTTTGCATTCATATGTAAATTATCTTCTAAAAAGATATCATTCATTATGGTGCCGTCGCTATTAAACATTTTATAGTACACATCAATAAAGGCGCTCTTTTTTTGTTTAGAAAGAAATTTTTTAATCAGTGAATTACCAGCTATCATTTTGGGCCATAAATGTTTACGGCTGGGACTCGGTTTCATTGAAACAAAGGCAATGGGCACCGTTGGCAGTTGGCTGCGTATTAAAAGGAACAATTCCTTAAAACGATCGGCTACTGTTTTCCCATTTACAGTTGTATCAGCACCAGCCAGGTCGTTTTCCCCACAATAAATAACAATTTGTTTTGGTTGATAAGGAATGATGATGTCGTTGGCGAAGTGAATTACATCAGGCAGTGATGAACCGCCGAAACCCCTGTTAATTATGGGATAATCAGGAAAATAATTCTGTACATCCTTCCATTTAGTAAAAGAAGAACTTCCCACAAAAAGAATGATATGCTTTGCAGGAAAATGCGCACTGTCTTGCTTTTTAAAAGACTGGATATCGTTGTAAAATGGAACTGTTTGTGCTGACACTGTTGCAAAAGCCAGCAACAATACACACCATCCTATTATTTTATTTCTCATAATTATTCAGATTTTATAACTGTTGATTTTTCAGATACGCCATTTTCATTAATAGCCTCAATACAAAAATAATAGGCTTTGCGTTTGTCCATTGTTTTTAACCAGTATTCATTGTTATCATGCACCATAATACAGGTGTATAATTTTTCCGGATCCGTGCCGTAATAAATATTGTAGGCAAAAGCGTTGTTTACCGGCCGCCATTTTATGTAAGCACTGCGTTTGTCTTTTTCTGTGCGGAGCACAATAAAATTTTCAACTGCTGACGGCTTGGCCCCATTGCCATTTCCAAAAACACGCAGGCCGCTGATGGCAAATTTTCCGGTAGGCATGTGGATATTTTCCAGCTTGATAAATCTTGCTGTTACAGGACTTTCCAGTTCAACATATTCATGAGGCACATCCGTTTTGTTATTGCTTTTGTCTTTAAGTATGTTCCATTTTTTCCCATCCAAAGAATAATACAATTTGTACTGATGATAAACACCGAGCGATTTTCCAAGGAAGGAGCTGTCAACATCCTGATCGGCATAATTTATTTGCACTGCATTAACGGTTGACACATTACCAAGATCTGTTTGAATGAATTCGCCCTTATTACTGGTGGCAGCACTCCAGTAGGTTCTAATGTTTTCATCTACGGCATTGTTGGCATAATAGCTGGCTAAAGTTGATGATACAACAACAGGTTTTTTATAATTCAGTAACATCCAAACGGGCCTGGCCTCCCTGTGCCCCGAAGGGGAGTTCTGTGAAGAGGCTACATTAGCAGAGAAGCCTTTCAAATTTTTACCGTCTTCAGAAATCCCCCCTTGGGGGGTGGGGGGGCCTGGCAGGTAATGCGGGTAATCTCCAAATGCGGTATTGCACCACATCACATCATCTTGATCAAAGCCGGCGGGCCAGATACCTATTCTTCTTTCAAAAGTATTTTTTACACAAATGATGGAAGTTGACACATGCCAGTAATTATTGTTTAGGTCCTTAAAGGTTGCACCATGCCCTGCTCCCCTGGAAAAGCCGCCAGGCTTATAACTCAGCGGATCTGACTGTGGTGTAAATGGGCCAAGCGGATTATCTCCCACCACCACTCCATCTGCATAACCACTAAACTCAGTTCCGGGAGCGCCATATTGCAGATAATATTTTCCGTTGTGTTTATTCATAGTGGCGCCTTCAATAAAAGGATCAAGGAAAGTATTGTCATTGTTTTCTCCAAACCTTTGCCAGCCATAACGATCCTGCTCCAGGAAGTACATTTCTTTTCGATAGCCTTTGGGCGCCATTGTTGCCCGGTTCAATTCTATTCCATATAACGGATACCTGTTACTGCTGCCATTATACATGTACAATTTGCCGTCGTCATCGGTAAAAAATGCGGGATCCCAGCCACCCATTTCAAACGAATCTACCAACGGTTTCCATTCGTTCGCCTTTGGGTTGGTACTCATCCAGATAGTAAAGTTGCTGGTATAGGTTGATCCAAATACAATCATTGTATCCCCAATAATCCCCACAGCCGGTGCACACAATTCATCATACACACCGCCATTCCAGGGACGTAAAAATTTTTTAGAAACAAATTTCCAGTTCAGCATATCGCTGCTCCACCAATAGCCCCATTGATTGGTACTAAACAAATAATAGTCGCCTTTGTATGTTACGATGACGGGATCCGCAGTTGCACGGTGTCTGCCCCATTCGCTAAAATTGGGAATGGGTGTATAGCCGTAATCTATGTTAACCGGATTGCAGAAGGTTTTTTGTTTAAACTGTGCCTGTGCATTTAAATTTACCAACAGCATACTAACACTTAGCAGTAATACTGCTTTTGAAAGATATTCCGCTATCCGCCGGGGACTAAATTGAAATAATGACAATAGTAACATGATTATTTGTACGTAGTATATTTTGGTCTTGGTTTAAAAATAATGTTATCCAGACTCCATTTACCAGGCCCCGTAAAAAAGAATAAAAGGCCGAACAACAGAAACATGAACGGATGCTGATCATCCTGCCAGAATTTGCCATGGCCTATTTTAAAAGTAATATATGCCATACTTAATATTAGTACTAATGCGCCTATCCTTGTAAACAAACCAAGCAGTAACAAGAGTCCGCATAAAAATTCCGTGGCCTTGCCGAAATAAGGCAATAACGTAGGCGAAGAAAAATTTTTAAATGCGTTCCATTGTCCATATTCTTTTATCTGGGCCTGATTAAACACTTCTGCACCATGGTACAGCAACAGAGCGCCAACAGTGATTCTGAGAAATGCAACAATGGTTTTAGTATTGGATGGTAAAGGAGAAAACAGGCTTTTCATAATAATCGTTTTAATTAATGGCCGTGTTATTTTTTTGTACTTGAATACGAGCCATATTTAAGAAAGCTTCATCGGCAATTGCTGTAAAGGTACTATCCTAAACTGAGATAGTTGCCGTCAACAGACTGCCGTTTAGCCCGTACCAAAATATTTAATACATTTCCAGAAAACCATTCAATCTTTTCTATCAACATTAAACTTGTTTTACATTTTTCTTATTTCATTTTATAAAGCCGGGCTGGTAAATCCCAGTTTCTTTAACCCCATTTTTATTTCAGGACAGGCCATAAATAATTTCCACAATAAGCCGCTGCGATAGTTCTCTATCATTACAACGATTGGGCCTTCATCAATTGCGAGGTTACTTTTTGCATACCAGTTTTTGGTTTCATTAAAGGCATCTACAAAGCCATAGTTGCCCCAAATCCTATCCCCTAAATCATAATAAAAATGTTTCAATGCCTTCATCGAATATTCCGGCGTATAGGGAAATGCGCTTAATGCCGCTGTAGGCGCAATAGTACCTTCATCATTGGTGGGTGAATAGGCATTGTACCCGTTATAGGTATCACAGGCGGTTAATCCCCAGCAATTTTCGCCATAACCTTTAAATGCTTTG
>JANYFI010000660.1 GCA_025362765.1 Ferruginibacter sp.
CGGCAATTTTCATGGTCAGCCGTTGGCACTTGCACTCGATTTTTTAGCGATTGCCATGAGTGAACTCGCCAATATTTCTGAACGAAGAACTTACCAGTTGATTAGCGGGCAACACAACCTGCCCATGTTTTTGGTAAAACAACCTGGGTTGCACTCGGGCTTTATGATTCCACAGTACACAGCCGCCGGCATTGTAAGCGAAAATAAACAGCTGTGTACGCCTGCCAGCGTGGATTCTATCAGTAGCAGCAATAATCAGGAAGATCATGTGAGTATGGGTGCCAATGCAGCTACCAAATGCAAGAGGGTGGTAGATAATGTGGAGAAGGTACTGGCGATAGAATTGCTTACAGCTATACAGGCGCTGGAATTTAGGCGGCCATTAAAAAGTTCTTCAACAATTGAAGCAATTGTAACTTCTTTTAGAACCGTAGTAAGTTTTAATGAGGCGGACAGAATTTTACATGACGATATGATCAGGGCAATTACCTTTATTCAACAAAACCCGCCGGTAGAAGATGCTGGATTTTTATTTTAACGATACCATGATTTGCCCGATATGACAGATGCAGTGCCGCAGCATGCCATTTAATAAATCGCAAAAATTATAGTCTCAGTCTGGTACTTTCATTTTTACTGTAAAATTCCCGCAGAAAAATAAGTTACCCTTGCAAAATAATTTCATACAATTACCACCTTGTAAAGCTCATCTATTGGTGGACGCAAATATGCTTATTCCTCTTTTCTGAAAAACCGCTGCTAATGGTTTTGCTGCTGCTAATCTGCCGGAACATTTCTTACTAACTTTTCTACTAACAAATACGAAATTTTTTTTAATGGTATTTGCCTTTAAATTACAGCATGAACATGCGGTTATTTGAGTTTGAAGACCAGGACTGGCTCCCGGCGGCCATCAGGGAAGGTATGACAGATTATTTGAGGTTTATTTTAAACACCGGGAATTTTTACGAGCCCGTTAGCCCTTTGCTCCTGGAATTGCTGCAGGCTACCGGTTCTGCTAAGTTCATTGATCTTTGTTCAGGCGGTGGTGGCACCATTGAACAGGTGCAGGAGAATATGCAACAAAAATATGCGCAGAAAATTTCTTTTATACTTACAGACATTTTTCCAAACAAGCCAGCTTATGAATTTATTAAACATAAAGCACAAGGAAGTATCAGTTACTTTCCGTTACCCTTAAATGCCACTAACGTAGATATCACTTTAACAGGCACAAGAACTATTTTCTCTTCCTTCCATCACTTTGATTCAGTGCAGGCAAAACTTGTTTTAGAAGATGCCGTGGCAGCGGGCGAAGCCATCGGTATTTTTGACGGAGGCGATAAAAATATTTTTTTCGTGATGGCAATTCTCTTCTTTCACCCGGTTACCTTCTTTTTACTCACACCTTTTTTCAGGCCTTTTAAATGGAGCCGTATTTTACTGACTTATTTAATACCTGTAATTCCTCTTTGTGCCCTCTGGGATGGTATTGTTTCGGTAATAAGGTTATACCATCCCGGGCAATTGCTGCAAATGGCAACCACTATACCCAATAGCAATTATACCTGGCGTGCAGGAAAAGTAAATAATAAATTTGGTATGCGGATAACATACCTCGTCGGCTATCCCACGAAAAATGCGGGCGATCTTTAAACCCTGTGATCTTATTTTTTCTTTTTGTTATAAAATGTCTTGTCGATATTTTGTACAAATAATTCTATAAAAAATCAACAGAATGATTACACCTTAAAAAAGATAAGGTTTCTATTTTTACATTGTAATTATCCGATACCTCTGAAACCCCGAATATGGCTCCGTACACTAAGAAAACAACCTGTGAAAAACCTCCTTATGGAGGTTTTTTTTAATTAAAAGCAACCGCTAACAAGTTATTTGCTGCGCCCGAAAATATTGCGTACTTTGAAAATAAATTGTATGCCTGAATCCAAAACAAGACATCCGCATAAACATACGGATCATCACCCTAAACATTCCAGCGCACAGCCTCATCCAAAAAAAATAAGTAAAATTGTTATCGCCACTGTGTTATTTTGTGGAGTACTTGGCCTGGGTATTAGCTATTTCATTGCGTCAGACAGCATAGCAACCCTTTTGTTAGGAACACTCATTGGCGCTACCGTCGGCTATATTTTTGGTCATGAAGTAGATAAAAGTTTTTCTAAAAAATAAACTGGTTTATATCCGGTAACTTTTTTCTGTAATTAATTTTGCTGAAATATAGCAGTGTGCTGTTGAAGGTAACCTTGCAATAGTTGCTTAGAAAGAATCAACTATTGTAGTATTGATGACATGCTGATATTGCGAATAACTTATGCTTTGCAAATACTGTCCTGTTTACCATTTAACTTTATTGCATGTTTGTTAAAAGGATAGTCTTTTTGTTAGTAATATTTACTTCAATGGTTACTTCAGCACAAAATTTTGGCGGTAATCCAACTAGTTTGCACTGGCGGCAGATAAATTCGTCCACAGCAAGAGTGATTTTTCCCAAAGGGTTAGACAGCCAGGCCAACAGGATTAATAATATTGTACGCCTGCTCGATAGTACTACCGCCAATACCATCGGGAGCAGGCAGCGAAAATGGAACATTGTTTTATTGAATCAAATTACTATACCCAATGCGTATGTCAGGCTGGCGCCTGTTATCAGCGAATTAAATATGTTGCCGCCACAGGATAATTTCAGCAACGGTAGTGTGCGGTGGGATGACAATCTCATCATTCACGAAAACAGGCATATGCAGCAGCTCGCTAATTTTAACACTGGTCTTACACGGGTATTTTCATTTTTTCTTGGCCAGGAAGGACAATTATTGGCCAATGGAATCACGATTCCCGACTATTTTTTTGAAGGGGATGCCGTGTGGCAGGAAACACTGGTAAGTGCGCAGGGCAGGGGGCGAATGCCTTTTTTTTACAATGGGTTAAGATCATTGAAACTATCCAATAAAAATTATAGCTGGATGAAACTACGCAGCGGATCGTTAAAAGATTATACCCCGGATCACTACGAACTTGGTTACCAGCTGGTAGCATTTGGGTATGAAAAATATGGATCAGATTTCTGGAGAAAAGTAACAACGGATGCGGTTCATTTTAAG
>JANYFI010000663.1 GCA_025362765.1 Ferruginibacter sp.
AAGAATTTGTTTGTACTATCTCTAAAACTTTAAATAGTTATGAAGTGAAAAGTATTTGCGGTTATGGCTATATATTTTTAAACTCTTTTTGGTCTGTAAAATAATTCATCTTGGTATTAATCACCACCTGCTGGCAGAATACCATTGGAAGAAACGCGGCGAATATTGGAATATTACCAAAATAAAAGCAGCCAATTCCTCAGAAAATATTGCGGAGAGAAGTGAAGCCGAATTTATACTGGAGCATTATTTTGGCTATAATATGCTCAACGCAACAACAACTATTGAATACGCAGTTGAACATCCCCTCTGGCAAATATTTCCGGTAATTGATTTCTCGCTACAAGCCGGTATTGCAAATTTATATGGAATTGCTTTTGCCCCATTTATTCAGGACGTTTCAACGCAGTCCGTTTTCTTTGCAAAGGGTTCGCCGGTGATTGTACGCAGGCCTGTAAAAATAAAATCTGTTCCGTTATCAATGTAGCAACTGTCTTAAATGAGGTGCGCTCGACAGGTTAGTTGAGTGACATTGTTCAGGTGAAAATTAGTTGAGAATACATGTCACTAGCATTGCGTTATTGAAATTTTTAGTTCTCTGAAAGTATTGTCAGTATTGAGTTTGCAGCGAATTTAGAATGTTTGCCCTATTATACTGTAGTGTGTATTTGTATCGAAAATCTATAAAAAATGCAGTAATATCAGCTATCTTTAATTAAACGACATTGTTTAATGTTTCTTAAAATAAAGCACGAATTGCTAAAAAGGGTTTTGCATCAGTTAACAAAATAGAGAAACAGGAGTTGGTAAGGCTGGGGTTCGAGCAAAATCTTTACTATCAGGATGGTATGCATCGAACCCGAACTATGATAGATTTACTTGCACATAATGAAGGAGAAAGGGTTACTTATATATGAAAAAAAACGGGGGAATTTTTCAATTCCCCCGTTCAGCGGACTGGACGGGACTCGAACCCGCGACCTCCGCCGTGACAGGGCGGCATTCTAACCAACTGAACTACCAATCCGTTGCCCTTATTTTTTCTTCAACATTTATCGCTAAACATTGTTTCTTTTTTCGGGAGTGCAAAGATATGTTTTTCAATTTCGTACGCCAAAACTTTTATTAAAAAATTTGAAGACTTATTTTTGCCTCCGCATTTTATTTATTTTTCACTGCTTACATACAAAGCTGTAAATTGCTCTTATGCCTGAATTTAAAAAACGACAGTTCCTTGATTTTGAAAAACCTATCAAGGATTTATACGAACAGCTGGAACAGATAAAAGCTTCCGCTGAAAAAAATAAAACAGATGTAAGCAGCTACCTGCAATCACTTGAGCAAAAAATAAATGATGCCAAACGCGACCTCACCCTTAGTCTTACGCCCTGGCAAAAAGTGCAGTTAAGCCGTCACCCTGACAGGCCTTATACCTTGAAGTATATTGAAAAAATGACGGAGAATTTTATTGAAATGCACGGCGACAGAAATGTGAGGGACGATAAAGCGATGGTGGGCGGTTTTGCGCAACTGGATGGCGAAACAGTCATGTTTATTGGTCAGCAAAAAGGCATCAATACCAAAATGAGGCAATTGCGCAATTTTGGTATGGCCAATCCGGAAGGCTACAGAAAAGCGCTAAGACTAATGCGCCTGGCGGAAAAATTTAATAAGCCAATTGTTACTTTAATTGATACACCTGGTGCCTATCCCGGAATGGAAGCAGAAGAACGCGGACAGGGCGAAGCGATTGCCAGGAATATTTATGAAATGATGGGATTGAAAGTACCGGTGATTTGCGTAGTGATTGGCGAAGGCGCCAGTGGCGGAGCATTGGGCATAGGCGTGGGCGACAGGGTGTTTATGTTGGAGAACAGTTGGTACACGGTGATATCGCCCGAAAACTGCAGTTCCATTTTATGGCGTAGCTGGGATAAAAAGGAAACTGCTGCCGAGCAATTGAGGTTAACTGGTCCGGATATGATGCGGTTTGGTTTGGTGGATGGCGTAATTCCCGAGCCTGCAGGTGGAAGCCATTGGGATTATGATGAATCTGGAAAAATTTTGAAAGATTATTTGATTAAGGTATTAAAAGAATTAAAAAAAATACCTGCAGAAAAACGGTGCGCTGCCCGCATTGAAAAATTTAGCAAAATGGGTTTCTGGAATGAGTTGCCGCAGGAAGTTGAAGGTGTATAAATTCATTTTTAAATATTCCCTGCCAGCTACCGCTGAATGGAAGTTTCATACAGGTTGGGTTAGAAGTGAATGATCTGCTGCGACGGGCAGGCTGCAACAACGTTGAATGGACTTACAAAAGTTACCTCCAAAAAATAATAACGATGCCACAAGATTCCTCAACAGTCAATATCAACAGTGGCGGCATTGCTAAAAATACGTACGATGCCATTGTGATTGGCAGTGGCATCAGCGGTGGCTGGGCTGCCAAAGAATTGTGTGAAAAGGGATTAAAAACTCTCGTGCTGGAAAGAGGTCGCAATGTAGAACACAACAAGGATTATCCTACCGCCACCAAAGATCCCTGGGAATTAAAACACCGCGGCAGAATTACCAAAGAAACTTTACAGCAAAACCCGTTGATATCAAAGGCGGCTGGGTATGGAGAAGATGACCAGCATTTTTTTGTAAATGATAAAGACCATCCCTACGTACAGGAAAAACCATTTGACTGGATTCGTGGCTACCAGGTGGGCGGCAAATCACTCACCTGGGGCAGGGCTACACAACGCTGGAGCGATTTTGAATTTACAGGTCCGCAACGCTTTGGTTATGGCTGGGACTGGCCGATCCGTTATGCAGATGTAGCGCCCTGGTATAGTCATGTAGAAAAATTTATTGGTATCTGCGGCAATAAAGATGGTTTGGAAGCCATGCCCGATGGGGAGTTTTTACCACCGTTTGATTTAAACGTGGTAGAGCAACATTTAAAAGACAGCTTTCTAAAAAATTATGGCAACCGATACCTGGTGCATGCCCGTTGGGCACATTTAACAAAGCCCAATCAAATACATCTTGACCAGGGCCGTGCGCAATGCCAGGCAAGAAATTTATGTATGCGGGGTTGCCCATTCGGCGGGTATTTCAGCAGTAACTCTTCTACTCTTCCCTGGGCAGCGAAGACGGGTAATTTAACCATTCGTCCTTTTGCTGTAGTACAGTCAATTATCTACGATGATAAGTTACAGAAAGCAAGTGGTGTAAGGGTTATAGACTCGGTAACCAATGAAACAACTGAATATTTTGCAAAAATAATTTTTGTAAACGGGTCTGCTTTAAACAGCAATTTAGTATTGCTGAATTCAACTTCGTCCCGCTTTCCAAAAGGGTTGGGCAACGATAGCGGCTTGCTGGGAAAATATGTTTGCTTTCACAATTACCGCGGCTGGATGAGCGGCACGATAGATGGTTTTGAAGATATGTATGTATATGGCCGAAATCCTACTGATACCATTATTGCCAACTATCGAAACCTGCATACAAT
>JANYFI010000704.1 GCA_025362765.1 Ferruginibacter sp.
TTTGCCTGTCGCTCCACCTGCGGAACTGATTGCATGATTTCGGCGATGATCATTTCATATTTCAACTTCCACAACCGGGTATTTAAACGCAGAAATAAAAAATCATTACTAAAATCACTTATAAAAAGGCTTCTGTAACCATTTCCAATAAATAATTTATCATATGCATATTGCACATGAATGTATTTTGCCAAATTGAATGAAATCCCTCCTCTGAAATCAAAATAGTCAAACGCTTTTCCATCCTTACCATAAGACTTATAAAAACCTACTCCGGGCACAGCATTATGGGCTGCCGCAAAATCTCTTACATAAAGCGGATCCTTTTCCTGGTTGTCTGACAAATAAGTATAAAAGCCTATTTTTTTGTCAATGCTTCCCCTGATTAAAATACCCCTGGTATCGGTATACATATTCCCCGTTCCGTCATTGGCATGTCCAAGCTGCAAATTCAGCACGGGGTCAATTTCCATAGAAAGTACCTTATCCCTTACCGAAAGAAAATGACCCGGTGATTTATAAAAAGTATTAAATAGTCGCCTTTCTGATGGAAAGGAATCCTGCCTGTTGCTGGTCCATTCGGCATTGTTCATTAAAAAACTATGCATATTACTGCGGTCAACGGGTGAGAGATCAACTGGTAATTCCCCCGCTTTGTCCAGGGAATCAATATATTCAACCCGTTTTGTAAATACGGCACGGTTCATCGGCTTCACCGTATTAAAACCAAGAGTGGAGTCATTTTTCAGCAACATATCCAGGCGATCTAAAATAGTATATTCTTTACTTCCCAGTGTAATATCGTCTGACTGAGCCAATATACCGGAAGAGGATGCTAATAGCAATGCTAAAGAAATTGTGCACTTTATTAAATGTAATTTCATTGGTATTTTGTATTGCAAGTGAATCATTTGAATTCAAGATTTAATAAAAGAAGCAGTTACTAAATTAGCTTATATAGAAAATGTGTAAGTATTATTAGCTTACGCATTTAAAACAGAAACCAATCGTAGAAATCAGCAACAAACGTTCTGGTATTCTTCCCGGCAATCTGTTTACAGACATAAAATACGTAAAGAAAGTTCTGAAATTTCGAAGGGATTATTCAATACTTTTTGGTTCTGTAGAGTCGTCATGATGTTTGTAGTCTACATTTCGGTACGCCCAGCCAAAAATGAGCGGAAACACCCAAAGAGAAAAAATCATAGCACACAATATCCCTCCGATTACTACTCGTGCCAGCGGCCTCGAACTCTCTGATCCGATACCATGAGAAATAGCTGCCGGAAACAAACCAATTGCAGCCATCAGTGCCGTCATCATCACAGGGCGTATCCTCGAGTTAACACCTAATTTAATAGAATTGTATAAAGAGCCTTTTTGCCCTTTTATCTTGTCTAAATTTTGTTTAAAGACAGTGATGAGCAATACGCCATCCTGGATGCAAATACCAAATAAAGCAATGAAACCGATACCAGCAGAAATACTGAAATTCGTTGCTGTAAAATGCAATGCCAGCAAGCCTCCCACTATAGCAAACGGTACGTTTAAAAATACCAGGCCGGCGTCTTTTAAATTTCCAAACATGATGAAAAGCAATAAGAAAATCAGTAGCAGACTAATTGGTACTACCTGCGTTAGTCGTTTGATGGCACGCTGCTGGTTTTCAAAATCTCCCTGCCATACCATTTTATAACCTCGTTTCAATTGTACTGCGTTGTCCACTTTTTCCTGTGCTTCTTTAATTGCGCTTCCCATATCCCTGTCCCTTACCGAAAATTTTATTGCCGAATATCTTTCGTTATCATCCCTATAGATAAGGCATGGCCCGGTTTGCTGGGTGATAGATGCAATTTCCTTAATGGGGACTTTTGATCCACTTTGCGTGGGCACCAGCAGATTGCCAATATCTTCCGGGGTTCTCCTGTATTCTTCTGGCAGGCGTATCCTTATACCAAACACACGAATGCCTTCATACAGGGTAGAAGCTGTTTGCCCGCCTATAGCCATTGCTATTACAGCATCTGCATCTGCTGTAGCTACACCATACAATGCCATTTTTTGCTGGTTAAGCATAATATCCAGTTCGGGCTGGCCAATATTTTTTATTACTCCCAAATCGGTTATACCCTTCACTGTCTTCAAAATCCTGTAAATATCATTTGCTTTACTCTCCATATAGTTCAGCGA
>JANYFI010000705.1 GCA_025362765.1 Ferruginibacter sp.
GGCTGAGGTCAGTTACAAAATGGGGCGACAACAAAATATTCTTAAAGCCCGGACTGGCTTCGTCAGGATGAATACCACCCAGACCTTTAAAGAACCAACCGCCGATTTCGCCAAACATCATATGGTTTAAAGAAATGTCCCGCGCTGCCTGGATGTTCCAGTTTTCGTACAATGTAGTAGCGCCGCTGGCAATCCACCAGCCCCAGGAAGGATAGGTATCCTGTGCGGCCAGCTTGTACGCTGTTTCCGCCTGGCCGTTATCGCTTAATGCATTCAGGATGGCTTTGCAACCCAGCACGCCCACATCCAGGTGCATGCCATCCGCCGCAACACGGGCGGCGAGATTGGCGGCTACTTTCGCTTTTAGTTCCGGCGCTACAATACCCCATTGCAGGGCCATGCTCATTTCTGTCTGCAGACCGCTGCCATAAATATTAGTAGCGGCATTAAAATATTTATCGTTGATGGCTTTTTTAATTTTTGTTGCCAGCGCAGTATAGTAACCAGCATCATCCGGCTTACCGAATAGTTTGGCGGCTTTGGCCAATATCACAGCATCCACAAAATAATAAATGGAAGAGGTGTACTCCAGCGGCGACGAAGATTTTACCGGCACCCAGTCGCCACGGCCAAAACTGGTAAGGCCGCCGGGGCTGATACTCTCGACGTATTTCAGGTATTGTTTGATGTTGTAATAATTGTCTTGCAACGGTTGCGCATCGCCATAAAATAGATAAAGGTTCCAGGGAATGATGGCGATGGTACTCGTCCAGTCGGTACCGTTGGAAGTGCCATAGCCCCAGCCACCGGTTGGTATAATGTCAGGCAACACACCGTTGGGCTGTTGTTCGTCCCGGTGATCGGCCATCCATTTTTCATACACTGTAATGCCATCAAAGTTAAAGAGGCCGGTTTCTACGGCGAAGTGCCCATCACCGGTCCAGCCATTTTTTTCCCTTTGCGGGCAGTCTGTAGGATACCCCATCAGGTTGCTTAAATAAGAATTGTTGGTGGCCCGCCAGAGTTTATTGATGAGCGGGTTTGAACATTCGAGACTTCCGGCAGCCGCTACATCGCTGTGCATAAACCAGGCGGTTACATCTTCCTTTGCCAACGTTATGGGCTTGCTGCTACTGATTTCAACATACTGAAAGCCTTTGTAATTAAACGTAGGCATAAATTGCAACGGACCCTTTCCGTTTAATAATACGATATCTGTGCCGTAAGGATCGGTACTGTCTTTGGGGCGATAGTATACATCAATATTCGACAGGTCTACATGGCCGCTCTTGTACAATCGTTCGCCGTGTTTGATTCGTACTACCGTACCATCTTCGCCGTTGAGCATTATTTGTGTAACCCCGGCCATGTTCTGGCCCATGTCGAACACATAATTCGTATCGCTAAAAGCCGTCATGGTACGGGCGGGTATTTTAGTAACGTTGCGTATTGGCGCCATTAGCTGGCTAACGATGTGTTGTGATGGTGCACCCCGCAGCGAAATTTCGTTCCAGCCGCTGTCTACGTAGTTCACCGTATTCCATCCTGGAATTTCTTTGTGAGCGTCATAGTGTTCGCCGGTGTAGATGCTATTGAATACAATCGGGCCGCCATGGGTTTTCCAAGTATCATCTGTAACGATGATTTCCGTGCTCTCGTCTGTGTAGGTAATGCGCAGGTCCATGCAAAACGCAGGCCTTGCACGCCAGGGCGCCCGCTCGAAATTCCATACGGCGATGGACTGGTGATTGTACCAACCGTTGCCAAGTAACACACCCACGGCGTTGTTGCCTTGTTGCAATTGTGCGGTGATATCATAGCTCACATAGAGTGTGCGGCGATCGAAGCGGGTATACATAGGGTCAAGGCGGTGATTGCCAACCTTGCTACCATTGAGATATAGCTCATATAAACCGGCTGCCGCAACGTAGGCCCTTGCCGATTTTATTTTTTTACCTGCATTAAATACCTTGCGGAAATAGGGTGCTGGTAATTTGTTGATGTCGTCGCCATCACTGATCCAGGTGCCACGCCAGTTGTGCATATCCATCATGCCGGTTTCAAAGCTTGCGACCGGGCTTGCTGGCAACGGCTTGCCCTGCTGGTTCCACAACACAACCGACCAATAGTATTTTGTAAAGGAGGCTATCTTAGCTGCGCCCATATTGGTGCGGTTAAGGTTGCCTGTGATTTTTTTGGAGTTCCATGTATTGCCGGTTTGATGGCTTACCGCAACAGAATCTGTACCTACTACAATCCTGTAAGCAGTTTGCGCAGCGCCTTTGGAAGCGTCATTCATTTGCCAGGTTAGCCGGGGATGATTCATGTCTACACCGATGGGGTTGGTAAGGTGTTCGCACTGCAAGGCACTTACCTGCTGGCTGTAAACATTCGTGTTGGCGGTTATCAATACCGATATAATCATTGCTATACTAAATAATGGAGTGAGGCGCATGGTGTTATTTTAAGGAAGAAATTTTTAGTAAATTAAAACTAAATGAGCGAAGTGGAAAAGGAAATTAACGGTGAGTTATTTTTAAATCATTTTTCGTTTCATAGGAACGTTATATTGGTGAGAACCGACCTCATAAAATGGCCTCCGTTCCTGAGGAATGATATATTTACCTAATCGATTTTTGATTAACAACTTTACAAAGAAAAACCCTGACGAATTCAGGGTTGCTCCAAACTCTTTGTATTATTCACTTGTTTATCAGGCAGTATGAACAGGTTCATTTCATTCTTTTTGCCCGGGCATGGCTGCTGGATGAGTGAAGAACAAATGGTAAACATCAAGCAGTTGAGCACCCAGCGTAATGGCTTGCAATGGAAACCCTTTACCTGCCAAAGATAACTTTAGCCAGCTGCCCACTTTTTGCCTGAGATTTTTTTAAATATATTTCACCTATTTACACAAAAATTCAAGGGTCTGTAGGCTATATGCGATTTTTTTTGAAGAAGATAGTTAGGCTGGCACTTTCTTTGCTGGTTTTTCTAAATGAAATCATACCAGCTTAAGCACCAGGAAATTTTATTAAGCGACCAGGTTGCCGGAAATGAAGAGTTGGTTGATTTATACCAGCACCTGCTATTACAACTGTTAGTGCGGCGAAATATTAGCCGTCAGCGTATATTTGAAGTAATCAACCTTTGCAGCTTCACCAAAATTTCCACACCCCGTGTTGTAGAGGCTATGCTGGGTGAGGTGAACTTACCGCCATTTGTATTTTTAGCATGTAACAATTAATCTCTTAGGCAGCAGCCAGGTTACCACAGGTACGAACTTATATGGTATCATTATTTTTCGCAGTGTTAACCTAAATGTCTTTTACAAGTCCAACCAATTTTAATCCCGGCCATTATTCGGGGTCACCCTACATCTACCAATCCATTGGATAAAACCGGGAGACTGATTTCATGTTCTATACCGCTACTTTGGCCCCTTTCGCAATAGCCCTCCAGGGTAATTCTTAACAGGCACATACCAATTAAAAGAACTTTCACAATAACCAACACTTGTAAACACAGTTTTCTATAAATCAAATCCAGTTTATACCATGTAATTGCTAGCACTGCTTTTTATTCAACTTCATCAAAAAACACTTCGCAGATATCGAAAGACGCAATCCTAACTTTCGTGGTTTTCACTGGATAAGCCCGTGATATTATTTTACAATCGGTAAATACCATGTTGGGAGTACGTCCCAAATTGCCAATTGATAGTAGTTTTAAGGGTTGCCAACCTTTGAAAAAATGGCTATAAACAACACACACCATAAAAAATGGTTGGCAACAATGGGCGGCAATTTTGAATGCTCCCAGGTTGTGTAACCCATCAAAAAAAATAATTAATTCATTAATTTAAAAGAGTATTTTACAGCAGGCTTTCGCCTCATAGGTATTTTATTTTCTACCATCTGTTTGCGAAAACTCATTGATAAACGTAGATAAAACGGTTAAATTTCGGGAGGCAATACTACTGCAATTCTTTAAACCATAGCCCTTTCATCAATAGCGATTTAAAAGAAATGAAAGGGAATAAAATGCCGCTGGCTTAAAAGAGTATAGCGATTATATCCAAACGAAATTACCAGCCAAGGCCATCACATAACCATATCATTATACACCCTACATTAAACCTGTCGTTATGAAAAAAAGTATTTTTTTGTTATTCCCTGTTTTGTGTATGACTAAATTGGTACATGCCCAGCGCAAAGAAATAAAGGCATTCTCCGATCTGCCCACAATCAATTATTCAACGGTAATGTTAAAAGCCAGTGATGAGGCCAGCATAGATAGCTGGATGAAAAATATCGCTGCAATTGAGGCAAAACATGTTGACAGCATTTTTACTAATTGTAACGTAACTGATATTAATACGCAGGTATTTTTATTAAGAATAAAAGCGTTAAGTGAATTTATTAATGCCGATTGGCAACAACTGCAACATGCTGATACCGTTTTCAGGAGCATGCTGGACGCTTATGGCCCTTATAAAAAAGCAGGTATCACAGAACTGGCCGCTTATGCAAAAGCCATACTTGATCCATCACCTGATTTAACAAAAAAGTATGTTCATTTTTTTATTGAAAATATGAAACCTTTAACTGCTGATGAGCAGGCTTACTTTATCGGAAGTACAATAAAACTATTCAGTGATGCGAACGATTTGTTTACAGAAGAATTAAAAAAAGCAACCACTTCTCCTGTAATTGCAGATACTTTGATGGCTCACTTTTTACGCTCTTATGTTTACCGGCAGTTCGACACTTCCGTAAGCAGCCAGTTAATGGCCTATTTA
>JANYFI010000787.1 GCA_025362765.1 Ferruginibacter sp.
CGTGAATTGAATACTCCTCAATTTGCGCAGGCTTAGTAGCAAACGCATTGTGAGTTGGCCATGCTAATGCCAGACAACAAAGGCGCAAACAGTTAGTTGGCTATAATGTTGCTAATCGTCAAACGTCATCAAGGCATAAGGACGCTAACACACTTGCCCGTTACAAAACTTTGCATCTATTCCGGCAGTGAATGCTTCAAAGAAATCGTTGCAACTAAAGAGGAGCTATTTACTTTCACCCGTTATTTCTGTAATGGGTACGCCAATGCAGCCACTGGGCATTTGTATGTGTAGCAGTGCTGCCAGGGTGGGCGAAATATCCGTCATGCCGGTAACCCTGTTGGTATAGCCGTTTTTTATCTTCCAGCCCATCCATACCAGCGGTATATGCGCATCATAAGGATACCAGGTGCCGTGTGTAGCACCCATTATACTTCCATCTTTCCAGGTTGGTTGCGTAATTACCACAAAGTCGCCGCTACGTTTTACATTGTACCCTTTTATAAGCATCGATTTTATACCGTCAGGAATGGCTGCCGCACCAAGCTGTTCGTTGGGTAATACATTGGCTATACCGGGGGCTTTCAGCAATATTTTTTTTACTTCAGTTGCTACCGCTTTGTGGTCGGTATTGTTTTTATCAAACTCGTCCCAATTGATGTAGAGCTGATTGTTGGCGAAAGAAAGGATGGGTTTTTGTACGCCGAATTTTTGTTGTAAACCTGTTGTTAGGGCGGTAGAAAAATCTTTATCTTCTATGGCGCCGGAAGGCATTTTGTTTTCAAGGTAATAACCAGGTGATTCAGATACGCCATGATCGGCGGTGATAAAGTACAGGTAATTATTTTTTCCAAAACGTTTATCAAGATAAGCGAAGAAATCCGCCAGCTCCTTATCAAGCCGTAAATAATCGTCTTCCTGCTCAATAGAATTGGGGCCGTAGGTATGCCCAATCGCATCGGGCGAAGAAAAGCTCACCGCTAAGAAATCAGTAAATTTTCCACCACCCAAATTGTATCCCTCAATGGCGGCTTTGGCAAAATCAAAGGTGAGTGTATTGCCAAAAGGGGTAGTACGTACGGCTCCATAATTTTTGCCGGTAAATTGTTTTAACTCATGCGGAAATACCGGTTTTTTTTCTCCATTCGCTGTGCCTTCATACGCTTTGTCATCGGCTGTACTCGATGTGTAAGTGTCGATAGGATATAAAGTTTGCCAGTCATTTTTATAATAACCGTCCACTACTTTTTTTTCATTAAAGCGCTTGGCCCATTCCGGTAATTCTTTCATATAGTAAGAGCTGCTCACAAAATTACCATCGCCATTATACCAAAAAGCCGCTGTTGCTGCATGACCGGCGGGTAGTATAGATGCCCTGTCTTTGATGGCAACACCCACCGTTTTACTTTGGTAGTTGCTGGCTATGCGCAATTGATCGGTAATGGTAGTCACCAGGTTATTTTGAGGCGATTTTCCTGTAGCGGATTTGTCGGAGCCTACCAGTGTCGTTGATTCATCATCTACACAACCTACGTCCTTGCCGCGATTCCTGTCATACCAGTCATTGCCTACAATACCATGTATGGCCGGTACCGAACCGGTGTATACGCAGGTGTGTCCACATGCTGTAATGGTGGGTGCATAATCAATCATGGTATTTTCGCAGGAGAATCCGTCTTTAAGCAATCTTTTAAAACCACCTTCGGTATAACGGTTTTGAAACCGGTACAGGTAATCCCAACGCATCTGGTCTACCATCATACCAACCACTATTTTTGGTTGTGCCGCAGCAATAGTTTTGGTAGCGGTTTGTGCTTGTGCTGCATTGCCGGTAACAATTAAAAAAATGGCTGTTGCCAACAATTGATTTTTCCACTTCATTATAACTGGATTTTATTAGTTGAAAGTTATTTGATATGCTGGTGACTAAGATAGCAAATTTAATTAAGCGGAGAAGGGGTGTTATTTTGGCTCTACCAATTTATTTATTTTATTCTTTTGTTTAATCAATTCAAAAGAATCATATAAGGTACCCGATGCGGTGTAACATTTGTAAACAAGTTTGTTGCCTTCAACTGTTATTAGCTGGTATAGCTGTGTATGGCCGCCTGTTTTATCCATCCAGGGCTTGGTATTTTCTTCATACATTTTTGCGCCACTTACCGATATCACATACATCGTTCCTGAAGGGGGCTGGCCATTACTGCCGGCTATTTTTTTCATGCCGCGGGCATAAGCGTGGTCATGTCCCTGCATTACAAGGTCTACTTTGTATTTATCAAACAAAGGTTTAAAATTATCTCTCATCCAGGGATTATCTCTGGTAGCACTTATAGAGTACAATGGATGGTGAAAAATAACAAAGCTCCATTTATTAGGATTGTTTTTCAGTACACTATCCAGCCAGGTTTTCTGGCTTTCCAAATCTGTAACTGATTCTTCGGCCTGGTTGGAGTTGAGGGAAATAAACCGTACGCCCTGCATGTCTGAAAAATAACAGGTTTCTTTTAAACCGTCAGGACCATTCTCCGGCAGTGTAAATTGTGGACGCCAGAATGGGCAAAGCTTATCGCCAGTTTTAGTATATTCATGATTGCCCGGCGACATCATGCCTGGTATCATGCTATGTATAAAACTTCCACCATAAAATAACTCACCCCATTCGGAGTCGCTGTTTCCCCTGTTGATGATATCGCCGGCATACATTATTACATTGGCGTTGGGCATTTTTGCATAGGCGCCTCTTATCAAACGCGACCACAATGATTTAATGCCCACCTGTACATCACCCATGTATATAACCGATAATTTATCACCCGGTTTGCCGGCGGTTTTTACATCAAACCATTCGCTCCAGTTGTTATCTTGCCCCACCCGGTACATATAAGCAGTGGCAGGCACCAGTTTTTTTATAACAACAGAATGATATACCGCGGAGATATTTTCAAACTTAAAATTTTCTGATGCCGCAATATATTGTGTTGCTTTTGCAACAGTTGCCGGATTGTCCGTTGTAGTTGTTATTTCAATAAACCCTTTGGTAACCGTATCGCAGGTACGCCAGTTAATTGCAAGCGAAGTAGCAGGATCTTCTGTTACATTCAATACGATTCTATCGGGATTGGCACCCGGCGGAAATGGATTGGCGGTGGTTTGACCGGCCGCAGCGTAACCGTACAAAATAAAAATAAGGGTCGCAATGGTAGGGATGCTATACTTCATTAGTTTAGAGTGGACTTTGTTAACTATTTATTTTTTACTTCTTTTATAGCATCAGCAACAGGATGGGTTGCTTTGTATTGTAACCCAAGTAATGAAGCAATTGTTTGGGCTATTTGTTTTTGGTATAACTGCATGTCTGTTTTTACTTCGCCTTTGGCAGGTAAACCTGGTCCCATCACAGCCATCCATATTTCGTGCGAATCTGAAATTTCACTGCCATGGCTTGTCCATGTTGTTTTTACGGTATCGCCGCGGCCATGGTCGCAGGTAATTAAAATAGCGGTATTGTCTTTATATTCAGGGCTGTTTTGCACAAAATTCCAAATGTCTTTTACCCACGTATCTACCTGGTTAATGGCATCCAGGTAACTTTTATACCTGTGTGCATGCGCCCATTCATCCGTTTCGCCATAACTAATATACAACACCCTTGGTTTGTTTACCTGCAGGTATTCCATTGCCGCATAGTGGGTAAATCCATCCAGGCATTCGCTCTGGCCAAAAGGCTTAAATGAATTTTTAAGCATGGCATTAATCAATTGTTGTTTTGGGGTAAGATTTTTTCCCTCCATAGACGAAAAAGCAGCCACTACCGGAAAGCCGCAACGTTGCTTGTTGAATATTCTGTCAAATGCTTCCCATGAGGCAAAGGCGGCGACTTTTCCTTTAAAGGCGGGTTGCTGGTTAATGTATTCCAACACCGTTGTATGCGGATTAGGCATGTACTCATTTGAATTAACGGCGGTATCGGGATAGCCGGTAAATATTTCGTTGTAACCGGGGTAAGAAAACCAATAAGGATTGGCAACATCTACCTTATTATTAAAAGTGCGGTTGCCATACAACTGCCCTTTAGCAGCAATGGTGCCCCAAATAAATGGCATTAATTTTTTTCTTCTTTCGGATATATTGTCTGCCCAGTAAGCTTTTTGTGTTGCGAGGCTATCATCCTTTCCCTGGTTAAAACTATTGTTTGCATTAATTGCCGTATCCATTCCCTTAAACACTTCCTGCCAACGCAACCCGTCAGATGTAATCACGATGATGTTCTTTATTTGCGGAGCAGCCAATTTTTGCTGCGCTGCTGCAAACAATGGCAGCCATAATAAAAGTGTACCTAATTTTTTCATGATGATGGTTATTTTACGGGGTAATATTTATTCAATAAAGAAAACATTTTACAAAACAGGATAGATACCTGCCGGCGCCGGTTTTTTTAATTGCTTTAAGCTTGTTTAAACTTGTTATGGCAGTACCGGAAATTGTTTTGAAGGGAACGGAACAGTTACAGTAATTAAAAATGAAAGAAAGAATCAATCAATGCAACAAGGTACTTTTATTATCAACGGATTGCAAAAATAAAAGTATCTACTCAATATTTGTTGGTAAACAAATTGGTAATGTAATAGTAACGTCTGCCTTAACAGGCATACTTTCAATAAGAAAGGGCAAAAGCATCCCAACGATGCAACAGTCAATTCTTTGAAAGTGTTGTCAGAAAGGCGTTTCATTGACAGGCAGCGTTTAAGCGATGAATGAAAAGAAGGTTGTTTTTTTAAAAGATGTACGGTAAGGGTGTCAATATTGCGGACTGGTTCGTTAGGAAACGACGCAGAGGCAATCAAAAGAAAAATTAGTGAACCTGCACGGTATGAATGCCCTGCTGCATAAATTATTAAGGGAGAGGAAGGAGGCTGAAACTGAATTTATCATAAGCATCTTTCCTTAACCAAACTTTTGTTTTCCCATACCTAATGCCAACATCACCATTACGGATATGGCTATTAAAATACCATAGCTGAGCCCCAGATTAAATTCATCTTTTGCATGTATGAAGAAAATGATGACTGAGCTGCAAACGGAAATAACAATATAACTCATGCCGCCAGACAGGCCACTGGCAATACCGCCATTTTTTGGGAAGCGGCCTAAACAGTAAGTGAAAAAATTATTAAAAGTGTACCCTGCCGCCAGCTGAATAACAAAGGCAAATGATAAAAGTGTGTAAAGGTTGCTGATATACCAGCTATTGATGAGCATGGCAATTACAAACAATACCTGCAATGTTATATTTACAACCATTCTTTTAAAGAAAGGACGGGTAATGGTGGCCTTACCAAAAAAGCCGCCAATCATCCACGCAATGCCCAGCAACAAAGAACTATAGCCAGCAACAATGGCAGATCGGTTCAGCGTGTGTTCTATAATAAATGGTCCCGTCATGTTGAACATGATCACCATACAATAAGCCAGGCCACACATGATAAGTCCGAGGGTAAAGTCGGATGTTTTTACCATTGTTAAATATACTCTTGCAATGCTCCTCATTTTAAAAGGATAAAAGTGCGGCAGCGTTTCAGCACTGTATATAAACTCCAGTACCAACAGCAAAACAGCAAAGCCTGCTAAAAAATAAAAATTGGATTGCCAGCCAAAAGACGCTTGCAGGTAACCGCCAATAAATGGTGCAACGATGGGGCCGGTACTCCAGATGATGGAAAAGAGACTTAAATAATGTTTTAATTTATCACCGCTAAACAGGTCAATAAAATACGCCCGCTTGCCAACAACTACAGTTCCCACGGTGATGCCGTGCAAAATGCGCATGGCATAAATAATATAGATGTTGCTTGTGTTGGCTATTACAATACAGGATGCGGCAAAGAGCACCAGGCAAAGCATACCGATACGATACCTGCCAAAACTATCCAGCACACTGCCGATAAATAATTGTGTAATACCATAGCTTACCAAAAAAAGTGTAAGCGTTAACTGCACTTGTATATTGCTAACATGTAGCGCACCCGCCATGTTCGGCAGCGAC
>JANYFI010000004.1 GCA_025362765.1 Ferruginibacter sp.
TGAAGATATTAAGCCAGAGATGGTATTGCTGGTGGCGGATGCCAGTAACCTGAAACGAAACCTGTTGTTTTGTAGCCAGATCATTGATTTGAAAATACCGGTGGTACTGGCTTTGAGTATGATGGACCTGGCAGGTAATAAAGGAACGCAAATTGACCTTGCAGGACTTGAAAGAGAACTGGGCGTACCAGTGGTAAGCATTAACCCCCGAAAAGGAAAAGGTATACCGCAATTAAAAAAAATAATAGAGCAAACCGCTTCAGATATAACGGCGGCTCCGAGAGAGTTTATCAACAATGCCGGGCTTGCAGAAAATCCCGTTGCAGGCGTAAAAAAATTATTTCCTCACATTAGTGATTATACCGCTTTACATTATTTAATCAACCACGAACATTTTAAATTAGGCGCTTCTGTGCAGGACGACATAGAAGCCATTGAAGAAGAAAATAATTTCAACCCTACGCGTACACAAGCGGAAGAAATTATGCAGCGGTATAGCCGCATCAAACAAATAATGCAGGTTACAGTGGTAGAAAATGATCCCTTGAAAAAGGCACTGTTTACCGAAAAACTCGACAACATTTTGTTGGATAGAAAATGGGGATACCTCATTTTAATAGCCGTATTATTCCTGCTGTTTCAAAGTGTATTTTGGATAGCCCAATATCCGATGGACGGAATTGAATGGATCTTTGGTAAGTTGAGTGGCTTTTTAAGTAACACGCTTCCTGAAACCTGGTGGAGTGACTTACTCATTAATGGAGTAATTGCTGGTTTAAGTGGCATTATGGTTTTTATTCCGCAGATAATGATCCTGTTTGGCCTGATAACGCTGTTGGAAGATACCGGCTATATGGCGAGGATTAGCTTTTTAACAGATAAACTAATGCGCAAAGTTGGCCTGAATGGTAAAAGTGTAATGCCTATGATCAGTGGCTTAGCCTGTGCGGTTCCCGCAATAATGAGTGCAAGAAATATTGAGAACCGCAAGGAACGCTTACTTACTATTATGGTAACCCCCTTAATGAGTTGTAGTGCCCGTTTGCCTGTGTACACAATTTTAATTGCATTGGTAATTCCTTCAAAATTATATTTCGGGTTTTTAAGTGTACAGGGTTTGGTTATGATGGGTTTGTACTTGCTTGGTACTGTGATGGCCCTGCTTGTTTCATACGTAATGAAGTGGTTTATTAAAATTAAAGAAAAAAGTTTTTTTATTTTGGAACTGCCTGTTTACCGTGCCCCCAGGTGGAAGAATGCGCTGACGACTATGATTGAAAAAGCAAAAATATTTGTATTTCAGGCGGGTAAAATTATTATGGTAATCAGCTTGCTGCTGTGGGTGCTCAGTACTTACGGCCCAGGCAAAAATATGGCGGCAGTTACAACAAAATACAACCAGCTGGTACAGCAATATCCACAGCAGGCAACTGAATTGAACCGCAAACGTAAAACAGCCCTGTTGCAAAATTCTTTTGCCGGCACATTGGGTAAATGGATTGAACCCGCTATTCGGCCGTTGGGTTATGACTGGAAGATAGGTATAGCACTGGTTACTTCCTTTGCGGCAAGGGAAGTATTTGTAGGCACCATGGCCACGCTATACAGTGTGGGAGAAGATGCTGATGATAATAGCAGCACCCTGCGCCAGAAAATGAGTGCCGCTGTGCGGGCCGATGGTACAAAAGTATATAACCTGGCTACAGGTTTATCGCTGTTGGTGTTTTATGTTTTGGCTATGCAATGTATGAGTACATTGGCGGTAGTAAAAAGAGAAACCCGTAGCTGGAAATGGCCGCTCATACAGTTGGCATATATGACCGCATTGGCCTATTTGACAAGCTGGGCTGTGTACAATATTTTTATTTAGTAAAAAGTATAGAGCTTACGTTTGGAATTCTTTCTGCAGGCAGCTGATAAAAAAATAGTTGAGAAAATAATCGTTTTCCTTTGTTATAGAAGGCCGCTTTTACTCCCCGCTCATACAACGATAAATACCAACTATCATTTTCAGCCTGCTGCCTCCATTCCGTTATTTTTTTGTGTAACCCTTATCCACAGTGTATTTGAGGCCTTTCATCATTAATGGTCACCGCCAGCTACTAAAAAATAAATGGTACTGTGTGTTGTATAGTACTATAATGTTTATATCTTTGTGATGTAAAGGAAGAAGGTTACCTGTTATGAAAGGCGTTCCGGACAAATTTTGTAACACCAACCCGGTAAATCCAATCAAATTGAATTTTAAAACATTGAAGCCATGAACATTGATAACACAGCCAGCCAGATGCGGAAAGGAGTTTTGGAGTTCTGTATTCTTTCGGTGATCAAGCAAGGCGAAGCTTACCCATCAGACATTATCGACAAGATGCGGACAGCTAACCTTAACATCTTTGAAGGAACCCTGTACCCATTGCTAACCAGGTTAAAAAACGCCGAATTTCTTACTTACCGGTGGGTAGAAAGTAACAGCGGCCCGCCAAGAAAATATTTTTCACTAACAGAAAAGGGAGATGCTTTTTACAAGGAACTGGAAGCTACCTGGAACGAACTGGCCAATGCGGTAAAGGCACTTTCAGAAGCGGAACAACAACATACCAATACTACCAACTTCAACAATCCTCAATAGAAAAGTATCGCCATAATTTTTGTTGTGGTACAATCAACTAACGAATAAGAAACACATTAACCATGAAACAAGTAATAAATATCAACTTCCACGGACAAGTAGTGCCAATAGAAGTTTCTGCATTTGACTTACTTAAACAATATACCGCCAGCCTGAATACTTATTTTGCCAACGAAGAAGGCAAAGAAGAAATCATCAACGACATTGAAAGCCGCATAGCAGAATTATTCCAGGAAAGATTAAAAAAAGGTGTTACCTGCATTACCGACGACGATGTAAATGCCATCATTAAAAGCATGGGGCGTCCGGAAGAATTTGAAGGCGAAGACAATACAGCCAATACGCAAGGCAATACCAATACCACTTCATCTGCCAATTCTGGTAATCAACAATACCAGCAAACAGCAGATACTGCTGCAAGTAAAAGATTGTACAGGGATGAAAATGATAAAATCCTCGGGGGTGTTTGTTCGGGCCTGGCCAATTATTTTGGCATAGATGTAGTCATTGTAAGGATCATTTTTGTAATACTGGCCATTTCTTTTGGTTTCGGCCTTATACCATATATCATTTTATGGATCGCAGTACCCAGTACCGCTACTAAAATAATCGGTGGTACCCGCAAAAGATTATTCCGTGATCCGGATAATAAAAAAATCGGGGGTGTTTGCAGTGGTATTGGTAATTATTTTGGCATCAGTCCATGGATACCGAGAGTACTGTTTTTGCTGCCTTTTCTATCTTTTGCTTTTCGCTGGAGCCATTGGGGGTTTATGGATTTCCCTAATTTTTTAAGGCTTGGTTTTAGTCCCGGTGCTTTAATTATCTACATCATTTTATGGCTGGTAATACCTGAAGCGGGCAGTACGGCCGAAAAACTGGAAATGAAAGGAGAAAAAGTGGATCTCAATTCGATTAAAAATTCCGTAGTGGAAGAAATGAAAGGTGTGCAGCAAAGAGCGGAAAAACTGGGCCATGAGGCAAGGGCTTTTGCGGAAGAAAAAAGCAAAACAATAGGCGCAGAAATGGGAACGGCTGCGAGAAGAAGCGGTCGCTCGCTGGGGGATATCATTATATTTATTGTCAAGGCGTTCGCTTACTTTATCATCGGTTGTTTTGGATTTGCATTAGTAGTGGCATTGTTTGCTTTTGCGGTAGCATCTATCGGTGTATTTCCTTTAAAAGACTTTTTATTAACTGATGGCTGGCAAAACTATCTGGCCTGGGCTACCTTAATATTCTTTATTGCCGTGCCGGTAATTGGTGTAATCACCTGGATTATTAGAAGGCTCGCAAAAATGAAAAGCAACCGCCGGGTACTGCGCTTTACGTTCATTGGATTGTACATTATCGGATGGGCTTGTTTTACATTTTTGGTAGCGTCTGTTAGCAGCGATTTTAAAAGCATCAGTAATATTGTTGAGCAGGAGGTGGTGTTGAGTAACCCAGCCGTAAGCAAGCTTCAAATCAGCAATATTTCTCCTTTAAAAAAATACTATCGCAATAATTGGCTAAGGTTTGAGCCTTTTCAAAATGTTGACGACGATAGCGTTTTTATTGAAAATGTATCAGTAAAAATTATCAAATCGCCCAATGACAGCTTTAGGGTTACGATGATAAAAACAGCCAATGGCAGCACGCGGCGTTCCGCAGATACGCTGGCAAGGCTGATATCTTTCAATGTAAATCAAAAAGATTCTTTGTTGTTACTTGATAAGGGAATCGCCATTACCAAAGACAATAAATTTCGCAACCAGCGGGTAATCATTACCGTGTATGTGCCTGTTGGTAAACAAATCAGGATTGACAGAAATGTAGAATGGGGCAACAACATTCACATTAACATGTTCTGGACTGACCGTAATGAAATTGACATTGATGACGAAGAAAGGGGATGGCAACCAGATATTAATTATGTAATGCGGGCAAATGGCTTGTATACTTTAAATGGTAAACCGGCAGATGAATGGAAAAACGGCGACAAAAATAAAAATAATGACGACAATGATGATAATGAAGAAGATACCCTTAAAAAAAGCAACAACAATGGTAGTGGCGGTTACAGGTATAATAGTGTACAAAAAATTGATTCATTAAAAACCGACTTGCATAAAGCGCAACAACAGTATAAAGATTCATTACTGAAAGAGCAAAACGAAATCAAAAAAAAGCAGGAAGAAAATCAGAAAAAACTGGAAAAATTGAACGTAACCCATGCTGAAACTGACACAACAGGAGATTCCTTGTTACAATCTTATAGTCCGGCGGCAATAATTGGATTAATATAGTTTCAATAGTTGAGTTGAAGTGAAACAAACCACGTCCCGCCATTTTTGGTGGGACTTTTTGTTATCTCAGGATTAAACCACATAGTAAACATAGCAATACATTTTGGCAACCAATCTCTATGTGTGTTCTATATACCATGTCCTTAAAAAAATTAAAAGGTAACACTTAGCCACTCTGCAGGTTTAATGTTTATTTCTTGTAACGCTTTAATAAAAGTTCCTTGTTGGTATGTGGTACAAGAGGGCGATCCGCCGCGGCGGACAAGTTGCAAGAATGACGATTACGGCTTAACAGCCCGGACAATAATTTTTTATTTGACAAAACAGTTTCCTCTATTTTTGTGGCTTATCATTTTTTAAAAGTATACGATGAAAACAACGCCTTTTACAGAAAAACATATTGCCCTTGGCGCAAAAATGGCTGAATTTGCAGGGTATAATATGCCCATCAGTTACAGCGGTATCAATGATGAACACGCTGCGGTACGCAATAATGCGGGCGTATTTGATGTAAGCCATATGGGCGAGTTTATTTTAAAAGGCGAAAATGCGCTGGAACTGATTCAACGACTGACCAGCAACGATGCAGCTAAATTAACCGCAGGCAAAGCCCAGTACAGTTGCTTGCCGAATGCCGATGGCGGCATTGTAGATGACCTGCTGGTATATTGTATGGAAGAAAATAAGTCGTATATGCTGGTGGTAAATGCCGGCAATATTGATAAAGACTGGAAATGGATCGTCGACCACAATGACAAGGGTGTTGAAATGCACAATATCTCTGACAAAACCTGTTTGCTGGCAATACAAGGGCCTAATGCCAATAAAATTTTACAATCGCTTACGGATAAAGACATTTTGAATTTGAATTATTACACTTTTGTGAAAGGAAATTTTGCGGGAGTAGATAATGTGTTGATCAGCGCAACGGGTTATACCGGTGCAGGTGGCGTGGAAATTTATTTTGAAAATAAGAACGATGATGCTGCCCAAATATGGGAGGCGATTTTTGCCGCAGGTGCCGCACAAGGCATTAAGCCCATTGGCCTGGGCGCAAGGGATACACTGCGATTGGAAATGGGTTTTTGTTTATATGGCAACGACATTGACGATACAACTTCGCCCCTGGAAGCAGGCCTCGGCTGGATCACTAAATTTACCAAAGACTTTACCTCAAAAGCTATATTTGAAAAGCAAAAAGCAACCGGCGTTTCAAAAAAACTGGTAGGTTTCGAAATGCTGGAAAAAGGCATTGCCCGCCACGATTATGTCATCAAAGATTTTGCAGGTGCTATAATCGGAAAAGTAACTTCAGGTACACAAGCTCCTTCGTTGGGAAAAGCTATTGGGATAGGATATGTTGAAAGCAAATACGCCGCTATTGATACAGAAATTTATATCAGCGTACGCAATACATTGCTGAAAGCAAAAGTGGTTAAAATGCCTTTTGCATAAAGATTGCAGGACGACAATACCATAATTGATTAACATCCTTCGCAAAAACAGGTATAAAAAATCGCCTTTAAATAATAAATGTTCGCTGCCGTAAAAATTAATAGCCGCATGTGAAGTAACTGTTTTTTTATTGGAACCATTTTTCGTGCCTTTAATCGTTGTTATACCAGGCTAAAATTTCTTATCTTGTCAATCATATTTATTTAACGAATGCCCCATATTCATTTAACTACATTTATTACGGCTCCTGCCAAAAGGGTTTTTGATTTAAGCCGCAGTATTACCCTGCACAAAAAATCAATGGCTCATACCAATGAAACAGCTATTGCCGGTACCACCAGTGGTCTAATCAACAAAGGCGAAACCGTTACCTGGCAGGGAAAGCATTTTTTTAAAGTGCGGCAGTTTACATCAGCCATAAAGGAAATGCAAACGCCGCTGATGTTTACCGACGAGATGACCAAAGGCGATTTTAAAAGATTTATTCACCAGCATCACTTTAAACAGATAGATAATGGAACCATTATGATTGATGTTGTTGATTTTGAAACTCCTTATGGCGTAGCAGGCCAGCTGGCGAACGGTTTGTTTTTAAAAAAATACATACAAAATTTATTGGCGGGCAGAAATAAGCTGATAAAAGAATACGCCGAAAGCGACAAGTGGAAAGCGATATTAAATTAAATTTGCAGGAATGAACTCAGTAAAACCCTCGTTACATACTTCACTATCTCCTGCCTTGTTGCACCTGTACAATGTAAGCAATAGCATTGTTGTTATCATTGATGTATTAAGGGCAACTTCTACTATTGCCACTGTTTTATACAATGGTGCAAAATGTATTATTCCGGTTGACAGCGTAGCGGCCTGTATTAGAATTGGTAAACAAATTGAAGGTATTACTGCTGGTGAAAGAGATGGAAAGATAGCGGAAGGATTATCTTACGGCAACTCTCCATTTGAATATCCCAGGGAATTTGTAAGCGGCAAAACACTGGTGCTCACTACGACCAACGGCACTAAATTATTACATATGGCACTGGAGAAAGGCGCCAAAAAAATTATTACCGGTTCATTTGTTAATTTAACAGCTGTATGCGATTATTTAGTTGAGCAAAAGCGACATGTAATTTTAGGCTGTGCTGCCTGGAAAGACAGGGTTAATATTGAAGATACTTTGTTCGCAGGAGCGGTAATAAACCGGGTAAAGGAACATTTTAATATTAATTGTGATGCCTCGCAACTGGCGGAAACAATGTATGCCGACGCCAAAGAAGATACATTTGAATTCCTTAAAAATAAAAATGCATCTCATTACCACCGGCTCACCAAATTCGGCCTTGAAAAAGATATCCGTTACTGCCTTACTGAAGATGCAGCCAATGTTTTATGCGTGTACGAAGGCGGCAAATTAGTCGTTGGTATTCAGGGAGAAAGTGTATAAAAATGCGGGTGATCACTGGCAAGAACAATCGGGCAATTTTTGATATAAACTTCCGATGCACTATCCTTCTTTCTTTATTTTTTGTTACTTTTGCAAATTGCCTTTTCGAAAGCATGTATTTAATCTAACCCTTTTGGCAAACCGGTTGAGGCAAGGTTATAAAATGCACACGAAGAATCGAGGCTGGTAATCAAAAAAATTGTATGGCCCTTTCACATCTCATTAAATACGTTTACAATACCGGCTCAGACGAAGTGATCCGTCGCGGAAAAAAAATTCACGCTATCGGCTATGTGGAAATGGTAGAGCATGATGAGCTGATGAACAGTGTAGCCTTTCGCGTAAAAGATGATACTTATAGTACTTTTTACAGGGTAGCGGTAAGCAAATACAACGATCCGCAGTCCCTTTCTCTCAGGTGCAGTTGTCCTTATAACTTAGGTGATATTTGTCGCCATGAAGTAGCCGCGTTATTCAAATTGCAGGAGCTGATAGATAAGAATTTATTGGGGTCTGAAAACCTTCGGTACAACCAGTTGCATACGGTTGCTAAAATGAAAAATATTGAGTTAAAGGTCATCCGCATATTGTCATCTCCTGAAATTTTGGATGCAGCCGAAAACTTCGTCTTAAAAAATAAAGCCAAAATTTTGGTGGCCGCAAATGAACGAATAGAAGCTACGATGGATTATGAAGGGCAGTCTTTTCCATTGGTTATACAAAAAAACGACGAACGTAATTTTGATACTTCCTGCAAATGCGAGGAAACAGGTCATCCGCTTTGTGTACATAAAACCATTTTGTTTTTGCAATTGCTGCAAACTTACGGGCCATATTATTTTGATACCATCCGTAACTGGGATAAAGAAAAAAATAAACTGTTGCAGATTTACGGGTACAATTTAACTGATGACCTGAAGGGCAAATTCGAGTTCATTTATAAAGACGGCAAACCGTTTTTGAAAGTGCTGGATACAAGTATTAAAAGGGTAGCGGCTGTAGCCCCCGTTGAAAGGCCATCTTACATGCATGAGTTGGCCAAGCCCCAACCAGAGATAGCTACAGTGGAAGTTCCTTTAAAACGATTGGGGCTTATCTTTAACTTTAACACGAATGTTTATCCCTATTTTTTAGCAGATGCTATACAGGGCGATGCCGACGAGGAAAATAAAAAATTATTGGGTAAGATTGAAAAACTGGATCTTACCAAATACGTAAACACTGAATTGTTCAGCGAAGATGATAAAATACTCCTGCAACAGATTAGGAAATTACAAGCGTCGGAAGTAAATAAATATCTCAACAGAAATTCGCCCTTTAGCGGTATCTGGGAAAATATTATACAAACCGAGGGAGATGAATTTCCGGAAGAAACAAAGTTGCTGATAACAGAATACCTACAGCCAAAACTCAAGAAATTATTTGAAGAGCAGCAGGATAACCCATTTATATATTACCTGCCGGAACACAAAGCATTTAAAACAGAAAACCTGGTGGAAGTTGGATTAAGTGCCAGCTTTATTGCGCCACAATTTAAAATTGTTGCCAGGGAAGATCATTTTGAATTGCAATGCCGTTTTAATATTAATGGCGCGGCGCAACCTGTTACCGGCAATGAATGCGGTAACAGCCTGTTGTTTTTATACAACCACGTTTTTTACCTGTGGCAAAAAGCCGAAGATGTTTTGCAGGCGGAGAAATTTATAAAGAATGGCAATGTAAAGCTTAGTAAAGAAAACTGGGCGGCACAAATGCAAAAGACCATCATGCCTTTAACAAAAGAGTATAAGGTAGAGTTTGATAAATCGCTTGTAAAGGAAATTAAAAGTGGTGAACCGGAAGTAAAACTGATGTTGCAGGAAAAAGGGGACTACCTTGTTTTTCAACCCATATTTACTTACCAAGGTTTTGAAACCAGGGCAACTGATAAAGAAACCATCACCATTCCCGACGGCGATAAGATATTGATTGTACATAGAAATAAGGAGGCGGAGCAACGTTTTATTGACACGCTATCATCGCTGCACTCGCAGTTTATTCAATCACAGGAAGGCAATAGCCTGATTTTGAAAGGCGCTGATGTGTTGCGTAATAACTGGTTCTTTTTATTTGTAGACGCTATGAAGGAATCCAAAGTACCCGTTTTTGGTTTTGAAGCCTTACGGAACTTTCGGTTTAATACAGCCAGGCCTTCTACACATATACATGTCAGCAGTGGGTTAGACTGGTTTGATGCCAAAGTGGAAATTGATTTTGAAGGCCAGCGGGTAGGCATCAATGATATTAAAAAAGCATTGGCTGCCAAGCAGTCTTTCGTTCAGTTGGGCGATGGTACCCTGGGTATTTTGCCAGATGAATGGCTGAAAAGATATTCGCTGCTGTTTAAAGTGGGCGATGGTAAAAATGATAAACTACGCTTGTCAAAATATCACATGAGTGTGATTGATGAGTTGTACGAAAATCGGGATGCCACTGAATTGAGTTTTGCGCTGGATGAAAAATTTCAACGATTAAGAGAGTACAAGCAAATTCCTGAAATTGCCGCCCCTGCTGAATTACAGGCTGTATTGCGGCCCTATCAAACCGCAGGCTACCAATGGTTGAATTACCTGAATGAAGTTGGCTGGGGAGGTATTTTGGCCGATGATATGGGGCTGGGTAAAACCGTGCAGGCGCTTACCATGCTACAGCAATATAAAACGCAGGAAGGCAGTTTAAAGGCGATTGTAATTTGCCCTACCACGCTAATCTATAACTGGGAAAATGAAATCAAAAAATTTACACCTGATCTTACCTGGTTAATTCATCACGGTAGTATGCGTACGAGGGATGTGGCCGAATTGCAAAAAGCCAACGTGGTGATTACCACTTACGGAACATTGCGAAGTGATATCCAAACACTGATGAAAATTTTTTACGATTATGTTGTATTGGATGAAAGCCAGGCCATTAAAAACCCTGCATCAAAAGTTACTAAGGCAGCTTGTTTATTAACGGCTAAAAACCGTTTGTGCATGAGTGGTACTCCTCTTCAAAATAACACATTCGATATTTTCGCACAAATGAATTTTCTTAATCCGGGGCTACTGGGTAGTATGGATTTTTTTCGCAACGAGTTTGCCACACCAATTGATAAGTTTGGTGAGCAGGAACAGAAAGACCACTTACGGAAATTATTATATCCTTTTATTCTACGCCGTACTAAGGAACAGGTTGCCAAAGACCTGCCCGAAAAAACAGAAACGATCCTGTTTTGCGAAATGGAAAAAGAGCAGCGCAAAATTTATGATGCTTACAGAAACAGTTACCGTGATAAAATTATGGGGGTGATTGATCAGCAGGGGATAGATAAATCACAGCTGACCATTTTGCAGGGTTTGATGAAGCTACGGCAGATATGCGATAGCCCGGCAATATTAAATGAAGAAGAAAAGTACCCCAACCATTCTATCAAACTGGATGAACTGACAAGGGAAATATTTGAAAATATCGGGGAACACAAAGCATTGGTATTTTCGCAGTTTTTGGGTATGCTGGCATTGATCCGCGAAAAATTAACTGAGCAGGGCATCCCGTATGAATATTTTGACGGCAGTACTTCCGCCGTGGATCGGGAAAAAGCCATTCAGAGCTTCCAGAATGATGATACGGCCCGGGTGTTCCTGATTTCGCTGAAAGCGGGTGGGGTGGGTCTCAACCTTACTGCTGCCGACTATGT
>JANYFI010000016.1 GCA_025362765.1 Ferruginibacter sp.
GAAAAAGCAATGGATAGACAGCAGTGATAAAATGGTGCAATACAATTACCAACAACAGTTTTTAAAACAAAGTGAACTTAGTAAAAATTATTTCAGAAAAGCAGGTGCAGATTTGTTGCACATTCGTACCGACGAAGATTATGTAAAAGTGTTACAGAAATTTTTTATTAAAAGAAGCTAGGGTTAATTGATAATTTTATAATTGATAATGGACAATAGGAAAATGTGGAAAATATTACTGACAGCGGCTTTTAGCTGTTTTATTTTCCTGTTATCGTTTGCGCAACCGGTGGTGAAAACAACCATCGATAAAAATGAAATTTTAATTGGCGGTCAGTTCAAAGTAAAAGTGCAGGCTAACTTTTCAGGAGATGATTATTTTATCAAATGGATCAACCTGCCCGATTCCATGCAGCATTTTGAACTGGTTGAAAAAAGTAAAATTGATTCTTCCTTTACCAATCAAAAATTATCCGGTCTTGCACAAACATTTACCCTAACCAGTTTTGATTCAGGTAAATGGATTTTCCCTTCTTACAATATCAATTTTAACCCTGCAAAAGGCGATACGACAATTAATTTTTTTACTGATTCGTTGCCGGTAACTGTATCATTTTCTGTCGCGGATACTACCAGTACATTAAAAGATATTAAGGCTATTAAAGAAGTGAAAGTGTTCAACCCGGTTTGGTACTGGGTAGCCGGTGGCGCATTACTTGTTTTACTGTTGGCGTTGACTTACTGCTGGTACAAACGTAAAAAGAAAAATAAAACAGCGGCACCACAACTGTCTAAATTATCACCGTTTGATGAGGCAATGGAAGAGATCAATAAATTAAAGGGTTTTGATTTATCTTCTCCAAAAGAGATAAAACAGTACCATACCAAATTGATAGATATTTACAGGCAATACCTGTCCCGTAAAGAAAACATCGACTACAGTAGTAAAACAACAGGGGATATGCTGATGGCCATAAAAGCCAACTACGCAGTACAGGATATAGCCGGCAAATCGGCGGCAGCACTGCGTTTTAGCAATGCGGTTAAGTTTGCGAAATATGTACCCGCAATAACAGACAGCGAAGGCAACCTGCAATTGATAAAAGACACTATTGGTTTAATAGAATCATCCACACCAAAATAAAAAATTATACACCTATTGTTTTTTAGCTATCTCAATAATATTCATTTTGCTGCTCCGCAATTTTTTTGGCTGGGGTTGTTGCTACCCCTGATGATTTTTTGGTACGTCAAAAAGAATGGAACAAGCCAGGCAGGGTTAAAAGTTTCTTCAAGCAAAAGTTTCCGCGGGCTTACTTCCTGGAAAAGTAGTTTCATGCATTTGCCATTTTTATTACGCCTGCTGACTATTGCTTTTATAATAGCCGCCTTGGCAAGACCGCAGACAAAAACCGATGAGCAGCAGGCCGAAGGTGAAGGGGTGGATATTGTGCTGGCTATAGATGTAAGTGGCAGTATGACGGCACAGGACTTTACGCCTAACCGGATGGAAGCGGCCAAAAAGGTAGCGCAGGATTTTATCGATAGCAGGTTAACGGATCGGATTGCCGTAGTGATTTTTTCGGGTGAAAGCTTTACCCAGTGCCCACTTACAACTGACAAGGCGGTATTAAAATCAGCAGTAGATAATATTCGCAATGGACTATTAGAAGATGGCACAGCTATCGGTGACGGCCTGGCAACGAGCGTAGATCGTTTACGCAGCAGTAAAACAAAAAGTAAAGTCGTTATTTTACTAACGGATGGTGAAAATAATGGAGGACTGATTGGGCCAACCAATGCAAAAGAAATAGCCAAAGCTTTTGGTGTTAAAGTATATACCATTGGTGTAGGTACCGAAGGCTATGCACCCTTCCCGGTTCGTACGGAAATGGGTGTAGTTATGCAGCAGCAAAAAGTAACCATTGATGAAAAATTATTAAAGGAAATTGCAAACGAAACAGGGGGCAAATATTTCAGGGCAAAGGATAATGCGGGCTTGACAGGCATCTACAAAGAAATTGACGGGCTCGAAAAATCAAAAGTGGAGATATCCACCCTTACCAGGTATACAGAAAAGTTTTTTCCCTTTGCGATGATGGCGGTTGGTTTATTATTGCTGGAATTTTTATTACGCTTTACCATATTGAAAAAATTCCCATAATTGTAACGTCAGGGGAAACAAATGGGTATTCAAGGCAGGTTTGCCGTCAACACAATAGCTACAGCGAAAAAAAATATGCGGGATTACCCCTGCGTTTGTATCTTTCCTAAAATTTTATTCATGGCACAAAAAGATGATTTTATTCAGGCAATAAAAGATGGCTATACCTTTAAAGGCGAAAGTGTAAAGATTGGCGCGGCTGTTCTGAATGGTGAAGTAATAGCTGAGGCAGGAGTGTTTCTGCCATTAAAAACAATGAATCGTCATGGATTAATTGCAGGGGCTACAGGAACCGGAAAAACCAAAACCCTACAGATGATCAGTGAATTTTTAAGCGATGCAAGTGTACCGGTATTGCTGATGGATATTAAAGGTGACCTGAGTGGTATTGCCGCAATGGGTACTGTAAATGATAAGGTAACTGAGCGGTACCAAAAGCTTAAAATGGACTACAAGCCGGAGCAATTTACTGCGGAACTAATGACATTGAGCGGGCAGAAAGGAGTACATTTAAAGGCAACTGTGAGTGAATTCGGCCCAGTATTGATCACAAAAATTTTGGGCTTAAATGATACGCAAGGCGGGGTAGTGGCGATGATATTTAAGTATTGTGACGACAGCAAGCTTCCCCTGCTTGATTTAAAAGATTTTATAAAAGTATTGCAATATATCGGCGATGAAGGAAAGGATGAATTGGAAAAAACTTACGGCAAAATATCCACTACCAGTACCGGTACCATATTGCGTAAAGTAATAGAACTGCAGCAACAAGGTGCTGATGTTTTTTTTGGTGAAAAAAGTTTTGAGGTAGATGACCTGATGCGTATGGACGACCAGGGGCGTGGAATGATCAATGTATTAAGGGTAACCGATTTACAGGACAAGCCAAAATTATTCTCCACATTTATGTTGCAGATGCTGGCGGAACTATATGCTACCTGCCCTGAAGAAGGTGACCTGGATAAACCAAAACTGGTACTGTTTATTGATGAAGCGCATCTTATTTT
>JANYFI010000412.1 GCA_025362765.1 Ferruginibacter sp.
ATAGTGATAAGGCCCAGCGAGGCATTGCATCTGCCATTGAAAATAACGACACCACCCTGCTTAAAGAATTAATAAAAGGCCAGGACCTGAATAAAAAAGGACCAAAGCTGTGGGAAGATGAAGATGGATTGACCTACCTCCAATTTGTTGTTAAGATACGGAGTAACCCCTTTAGCTTTCCATTTAATGAGGAAGCCAATATAGCTGCTATAAAAATTCTGCTTGCTAACGGTGCCGCACCTACGCCTGCACTTTCTGCAGGCGTTAAGTATTTATCCACTAATGGAATATTACTCTTACTGAATGCCGGCGCAGATCCTAACGTACGTGGATTTACAAACCCGGCCCCGCTCATCTTTGAACAAATTGGACAGGATAAAGAACAAAACGACAGAGCCATTTTATTGATACAAAATGGGGCAAATGTAAACGCAATAAAAGAAAATACCTACACGCTGGCAATGTATGCCGCCTACCGTGCAGGTACATCTAAATACTGGCAGGACGCCTGGCGGCTGGTGCGCTATTTGCTGGAAGAGGCACATGCTGATGATACATATACCGCCACAAATGGGCTTAGCCTTACAACTATTATAAAAAATATCCAACAGGAAGCAACCGAAAAAAATATTGCCATGCCACCGGATTTTAATGCAGTAGTTGCCTGGATGCACCGAAGAAAATCTCAACAACAATCACAAAATTAACATCATCAACATGAAACTCAGGATCATCAAAACCTTATTACTATGTCTTTTTTTATTCCATTTTTCTTGCGCTACATTTGCTTCTATACCAAAAGATACCTGCAGTTATGTTTCACAAAGTAGTCAGGTGCAATCCCCCAAAGAAGTGATTATTCAATTTTTAAAATGGTATAAAATTAATATAGAGAAGATAAATAAATTTCCTATTCTGATAAAAGACAGTGCAGATAATTTTATGATCAACAAAACTGCCTGTAACAATTACCTGAAGTTTCTAAATAGCAGCAAATGCCTTTCACCAAGGTACATTGCCTACTGGCGTTCTTTCTTTGATGACAAGGCAACCGGCCTGCAAAGTAATCCCGTACAATCTGATATACCCGAAGGCTTCGATATTGATTTTGTGCTGAGTACGCAGGAGCCGGAACTAATACTGTATCATATCAGCCAAACAATATTTAAACCGCAGTCTATTACTGATACTTTTGCCGTGATCGGGCTAAGCTGGCCGGTGGAAGACGGTATGCAATACAATGTTGAGATGCATAAAAATAAACAAGGCTGGCAGATAGATCACATTGCTACCATTAATTAAGGTTAAAAAAAAGGGGAATTATTAACTGAAAAATTACAGGTTATATTTACTAAATACCGTAGTATAACATTAAAAGAGTTTGCCATTATGTATAAAATTTTTAAGTGGCCCGCAAGGATATCCCTGATCCTCTTCGGGATAATATTACTTAACAGTTGCAATTCGGGCTATAGCGAAAAGAATGGCAAAGCTATGTTCAACGGCAAAGAAATTACCGACAAAAGTCTTGTAGTACTCAGCAATGAATTTGCCAAAGATTCGGCTGCCGCTTACTACAAAGGAAGAAGTTTTCAATATGCTGATGTAGCCACATTTGAAGCCGTAGACGAGCACTACGCAAAAGATAAAAACAAAGTGTATTACTGTGATGAATACAGGGAAGGGCAGAATTACTACCTGACAAAGAAACAGCAGATCACAGAGCTGAAAGATGCAATGCCGACTTCCTTTGTAAGCTTAAACAATGGGTATGGCAAAGATGCACGCCATGCCTGGTTTTGCGGTAAATATTTTTCAGTAAAAGATGTGGCTACTTTAAAAAGTATTGATATAAACTTCGCGAAAGATACACTGCAGGCTTATTTAAACGGAATATCCATTAAAGGCAGTGACGGCAAAACATTCGAACTTATAGACCACAGTTTTGCGAAAGATAATAAGCATATTTATTACTATGCATTTGATGGCGAAGAAAAATATAATATCTGTAAACTGCCTTGTGATCCACAAACTTTTAAAATAATTGACTATCGGTTTTCAAAAGATACAAGCAAAGTTTTCTTTCTTGGCTTTACTATAAAAGATGCGGATGCGTCTACTTTTAAAGTACTACAATCCGGGTATTCAAAAGATAAGAACGCCATTTATTTTAAAGAGAAAAAAATCCCCGGCGTCAATCCATTGGCGTTTGAAGTCTTCAAAGAAAATGAGTCCTTTAACCAGGATGTTGATTATGCAAAAGACAATGCCAGCGTGTATGTAAATGATAAAAAGATTCCCGGTGCAGACGTAGCTACCTTTAAGTTGCTTGGTCAAAATTATGCAAGTGATAACAAACACGTGTTCTATAAAACCGCGATTGTAAAAGATGCTGCTTCTGCCAGCTTTACTGTTTATCCACACGACTTTGGCAATGCAGATGCAGAAGGTGGGGCAATTAAATTTCACGAAGGAATGAAGGTATTGGAGTAAGTCATCAATTGCCATATAAATTTTGTACAGAAATAACGGCTTTGTAATCAATTCACTTATTTTAAAAATGGTTTGGCCACGGCATAAAAGCTAAAAAATACGACTCAACATTTCGGCCTCTTGCCTAACGCCTTTTTATTGTTGACGATAATAATGCGGGAATTACATGAGAACGCACATGTTGATAGATGAAATAAAATTAAAAATCGCCCAAATCAATGACCAATGGTTGCAATCATAAAGACCGGCAGCAGCCTCCGGAATGTGCTGCACTACAACGAAAATAAACTGACTCAACAGGCAGCTAAGCTCATCCATTCTATAAACTTTGGAAAGGACACAGAAGCACTTGGATTTACGGATAAAATCAGGACACTACAAAAGCTGGCTGAACAAAATGAACGCACCCTTCGTCATGCCGTGCACATCTCTTTAAACTTTGATGTTACCGATAAACTGGACAAAGAAAAACTACAAAAAATTGCAGAGGTCTACATGCAAAAAAATGGCTTTGGTGCACAGCCCTACCTGGTGTATAAACATACCGACGCAGGCCATCCGCACATGCATATCGTTACCACCAATATTCAGTCTGACGGCAGGAGAATACGCATGCAAAACATTGGTCGCAACCAGTCGGAAAAAGCCACGCAGCAAATAGAAAACGATTTTAAACTGGTGCATGCGCAACGTCAACAATTAAAACAAGTGTATGAATTAAAACCAGTGACCGTGCAGAAAGTGCAATATGGTAAAACGCAAACCAAAAGGGCCATTACAAATGTGCTGGATACTATTCTTCCAACCTATAAATATGCTTCGCTGCCGGAATTAAATGCGGTGCTGAAACAATACAATATTATGGCTGACAGAGGCAGCGAACATTCAAGAACGTTTTCAAACAATGGACTCGTGTACCAGGTGCTGGATGAACGGGGACAAAAAATTGGTGCACCTGTTAAAGCAAGTGCTATTTACAACAAACCGGGTCTTTCTTTTTTAACTGAAAAATTCAAACAAAACGAATCACTGAAACAGCCGCATAAACTGCGCATCCGAAATGCCATTGACTTCGCCCTGATTAAAAAGCCAGGACAACCGTTGGAGGCATTGATTAAAAATCTGGAGCATGAAAAAATACAGGTGGTGTTGCGCCAAAATGATAAGGGTGTTATCTATGGCATTCTTACCGTTTTGATCTTTGAAAGTTTCAATCCTTGTTGTTATGGATGGTGCTTTTGAATACGTTTTTTCGGCCAGTTTTTTAAGAATCAATAAGTTATACCTATTCCCTATTCCTTTATTTAAAGATTTCCGATATGTCAAAGAGCTAATAAGCATAGTTACAATAGCTTTTTCCGTAAACGTAGCATATTTAGTACCAGTACTTTGCACCTGCTTTTTTTGATAGTTAAAATAAATTGAGACCCGGAACTCATTATTTTATGCAAATATTCCGGTAAGTGCAATCTACACATCTCAGTTTATATTTGGTTGCTTTTGGGAAAAAATTACGGCTGATAATATCCTGTATTTCTCTTGCACATTCCTTTACCAGTTGCTTGTCTGATGGCAAAATAGGTACTTCAATTAATTTGTTATTACTCCGGGTATAAACCAAATAGCCTTTGTTTACTTCGCATCCAAAACAGGCTTCAATAAGCCATGCATAACAGAACAACTGGGTTTTGTAAGTTTCATAAACTTTATCTTCATACATCGCAAATTTATAATCCAGCGGTGCCATTGATCCATCTTCCAGTTTCAACACTTCATCAATTTTGCCTCTTAGCAAATCATTGGTAAGATACTGGTCGTTGTATCTTTCTACTGCACCAATCCTCCGACGCAGGTATGCTTTGTTTTGTTCCAGTTTTTCGGTGTGTACTTCACGGCCTCGCATTACTTTATACTTACGTTCTTCATATTGGGGAATGGCCAGTACATATTCAAAATAGGTAAAACGGGGGCAATACAGGTATTCAATAATATGTGATGGTGTCAATGTCATAAAAACAAGGCTTTAACTTCATCCGTAACCAATTTTTTATCAAAAGCTTTTCCTAATAATACCGTTGCCTGTAGTTCTGTTTTTGACATCGGAAAAATATAAACCGAATCGGTCTCTTCGTTTATCATTTGTTCTATTTGTAATTGCAGCGTATCTTTCTGGTTAGCATCAATAGTGCCTAAAAATACGGAGAACTGCACCCTGTATAAGCCTGCCTGTTTGCAAAGTTTCGCTACTTTTGTTCTTGATTTGTCTATTTCAATATCATACATTACCCAGGCGATCATAATAAAATATATTAGTTGTCATCTTTTATAAACTCATCTGTCTTATTGCCAATTAATCCGTTAGCGAATGTATGGGCATCCTGCTGCATTGCATTGGCTCTTGTTTGGTTTCTGCCTTTATACCTTATCGTATCGCTTTCCATGTAAGTGTTTAAAGCAGTAATCAATAATTCCTTTCCTTCTTTGTTTAACGTAATACCATTGGTGATATCATCTGTATGCGTTTTATTTACTTTTTTAGCGCTGAACAAACGGAATACAGTTGTTTCAACCTGAATGCGGTAGGGTTCTATAAAATCAAATACCATACTCTTTTGGTTGTAATCATCCCTGTGCAAAAAACCTACATAGGGATCAAGGCCGGCAAGCATCAGACTCTTTTCAACTCTTGAATAAAGTACACCAAAACCATAATTTAAGAAAGCGTTGAATGAGTCTTTTGCAGGGCGCATGCTTCTTCCGTTAAACTGGTATTGTTCGGGCAGTACATAATTGATTGTTTCAAAATACAGCCTGCCTGCTGTACCTTCAAGTCCCCGAATCGTATCAGCAACACCCTCAATTTTTTCGCTATCGAGTTTATCAACAGATACAATCAGATTTTCAATTCTTGTTATTTTATCATTTAAAAACTCAGCCATTTGTGGCCGGTGTTTTTTTAAATCTTTTATAAATTCAAGCTGGTTGGTCATTTTTTCTGATATCCATGCTTTGGTAAATGTAACCGCTTCTTTACCAAGGCTTGCTTCCAGTTGCCGCTTTCTTATTTTGGTTGTACTGCCCAGCTTGCTGTGCCATATCCGGCCCATGGGATGCCCGTCGGCCTTTGTGAAGATGATATCAATATTATTTTTTAAAGCCAGCATAACAGCATCGGTACTTAATGCAGCACTGGTGCTCATTACAATGGAGGTAATTTTATGTGCGGCTATATGTTGCTTTCTGGACTCAC
>JANYFI010000034.1 GCA_025362765.1 Ferruginibacter sp.
AAATAAATACAAAATGAGTAAACTACATTTCACCACCAAACATGCGAACGAGGCTACCGTTACACACAACTGGTATGTAATAGATGGTACTAATCAAACCGTTGGCCGCATGTGTTCTAAAATTGCAGCGGTTCTGCGTGGTAAGAACAAAGCGTATTACACTCCACACGTTGACTGCGGAGACTATGTAATTGTAATTAATTGCGAAAAGGTTAAACTAACCGGCAATAAAATGGATGAAAAAGTATATGACAACTTTAGTGGTTACCCCGGTGGCCGTAAAGAAGAAGTTGCTAAAGATCTGTTGAAACGCAGGCCCGAAGTAATCATCGAAAGAGCCATCAAAGGCATGTTACCTAAAAATCGTTTAGGCCGCAAGATGTACAAAAAATTATTTGTATACGCCGGTGCCGAACATCACCATGCTGCTCAAAAACCAGCCGAATTAAAATTCTAAAACCCCTTTCCCTGAGGGGGATTAATTAAAATTGTATAAAATAAAATGGAAAAGCAAAAAAACGCAGTTGGTCGTCGTAAAGAAGCTGTTACCCGTGTTTTCTTAAGCAAGGGCGACGGTAAAATCACCATCAACGGTAAAGATTATAAAAATTATTTTTCATTGGTTTACCTGCAAAACCAGGTGGAATCTCCCCTGAAAGTTGTTGAGTCTACTGACAAGTTTGACATAGTAATCAACGCCCAGGGCGGTGGCATTAAAGGCCAGGCAGAAGCAGCTAAATTGGGCATTGCCCGTGCATTGCTTGAAGTTAGTGCAGACTATCGCCCGGTATTGAAAGCAGCAGGAATGTTGAAGCGTGATCCACGTTCTGTTGAACGTAAAAAACCAGGTCGCAAAAAAGCAAGAAAGAGCTTCCAGTTCAGCAAACGTTAAACAACGCCCTTATCCTCCAATGGGATTTGAGCAAAGTGATTTCGTTTTTAAATTTTCAAATTTTCAAATTTTCAAATTATTTATATGGAAAATACTTCCTTACAACAGCAACTTCTTGAAGCAGGTGTTCACTTTGGTCACTTAAAAAAGAAGTGGAATCCTAAAATGTTGCCTTACATTTTTGCTGAAAAAAAAGGTATCCACATTATTGACCTTAATAAAACTGTAGAAGGTTTGCAGGAAACCGCGGCAGCGTTGAAGTCAATTGCAAAGAGTGGTAAAAAAATCATGTTTGTTGCTACCAAAAAGCAGGCGAAAGAAATTGTTTCTGATAGTGCTAAGCGCATTAACATGCCTTATGTTACAGAACGCTGGTTAGGTGGTATGCTTACCAATTTTAATACCGTTCGTAAGAGCGTTAAAAAAATGCAGAGCATTGAAAAAATGCTAAACGACGGAAGCATCGATAATCTTACCAAAAAAGAGCGTTTAACACTTACCCGTGACAAGGATAAGATGGAAAAAGTATTGGGTGGTATTGCGCAAATAAGCCGTGTACCCGCTGCATTGTTTTTAGTGGATATTGGTCATGAGCACATTGCACTGGCCGAAGCAAGACGTTTAAACATTACCACATTTGGTATGGTTGATACTAACTGTGATCCAAATAAAGTCGAATTCGCTATTCCGGCAAATGATGACGCGACAAAGTCAATTGCTATTATAGTTAATTACATAACGGCTGCCATTGCCGAAGGTTTGGCGGAGCGCTTAGCAGAAAAAGATGATGACGATAGCAGCCATGACGGTGACGAATCTGCAGAATCAAAAGCAGCCCGTTTTGAGCAAAAAGCGGACAGCAGTGATGAGAGAAATAAAAGAGCAAGAGGTGCTGCACCAACGAAGCGTCGGGTACCAGGGCCAGGAGCAGGTGGCAGAAGGCCAGCGGCTGGCGGTGGTGGACCAAGATAGGCTGTGAAAGTAAAAGAGGATTGATCGTCTTTTTAAATCAAGTCAATTTTAGTTCTTTAAATAACAATCTTACAATCCTGTAAAAATTCATTTGTGTAACAGCAGGTGGATTTTTGTAGTTAAAAATATTATTATGAGTGCAACAATTACCGCGGCGGATATCAATAAGCTGCGCCAGACAACAGGAGCAGGCATGTTGGATTGCCGCAAAGCGTTAACTGAAAGCAATGGCGATTTTGAAGCAGCCATTGACTGGTTACGCAAACAAGGCCAAAAGGTAGCTGCCAAACGCAGCGACAGGGAAGCGAAAGAAGGAGTGGTTTTAGCTAAAACCAACGTAGATCAAACAGCTGGTATTATAGTTTGCATCAGTTGCGAGACTGATTTTGTAAGCAAAAATGCTGAGTTTGTAGCGTTTTCACAAAGCATTATGGACGCGGCCATTGCACACAATGTAACAAGTGTAGAAGAATTAAATGAAGTTTCCATTAACGGAGCAAAAGTATCTGATTTGATCAATGATAAATTAGCTGCGATAGGAGAAAAAATTGCGATTAAATTTGAAAGGGTGGACGCTGCTTATGTTGCTTCTTACATTCACGGCGCTAACCGCATGGGTGTGTTGGTAGGCTTTAACCAGCCTGCGGCAGATGCCGGTAAAGATGTAGCTATGCAGATAGCGGCAATGAACCCTTTAGCAATTGATGAAACTTCTATTGCACCGGAAACAATTGCAAGGGAAAGAGAAATTGCGATTGAGCAAATTAAAGCGGAAGGCAAGCCCGCTGAAATGGCTGAAAAAATTGCAGTTGGCAAAGTAAATAAATTTTTTAAAGACAATACGTTGCTGGCACAGGCATTTGTAAAAGATAACAGCAAATCGGTTGCTGATTACCTGAAAGGCGTAAATGCTGATTTAAAAATTACTGAATTTAAAAGGGTGGCCCTGGGATAATTATCCCGACTATATTGTTGAAAAAGCGAAACGAAGGTTTCGCTTTTTTTATGTAATTGACCTTTTTTAAATTTTATACGAACACGATAAACAGCTATCTTCGCCACGCAAAAAAACCTCTTTATGCTTCCAAAATACAAGCGCATTCTGCTGAAACTTTCCGGTGAATCTTTAATGGGCGATAAGAATTTTGGCCTGGACAGCGATGTGATAGCCAGGTATGCAAGAGATATTAAAAGTATTGTAGAGCTGGGTGTACAGGTGGCTATTGTAATTGGCGGCGGTAATATTTACCGCGGTATGAATGAGGCTGAAACAGGCATTGAGCGGGCGCAGGGCGATTATATGGGTATGCTTGCCACCATGATCAATGGCATGGCATTGCAAAGCGGATTGGAAAAGGCGGGCGTATATACGCGTTTACAAAGCGCCATTAAGATGGAGCAAGTGGCAGAGCCCTATATCCGGCGAAGGGCGATGCGCCACCTTGAAAAAGGACGGGTAGTTATTTTTGGAGCAGGCACCGGGAATCCTTATTTTACAACAGATACAGCGGGTTCATTAAGAGCCATTGAAATAAAAGCAGAGGTTATTTTAAAAGGTACCAGGGTAGACGGTATCTATACGGCAGATCCTGAAAAAGATGCTACCGCTACTAAATTTGAGAACATAACTTTCAATGAATGTATCAGTAAGAACCTGAAAGTAATGGATATGACGGCATTTACCTTGTGCATGGAAAATCAATTACCAATTATTGTTTTTGATATGAACAAGGAAGGGAATTTACTAAAAGTAGTAAGTGGCGAAAGAGTAGGCACCTTGGTTAAAGGATAAGAAATTTTATTAGTTACAAAAAAGCATCCTGTTACAAAGGATGCTTTTTGGTTTGCGCTAATTAGCGGAATTTTGTAAAAAAAATATGAACACGATAGCCGATATAAGAAAGGAATACATGCTGGAAACACTAAACGAAAAAGATGTTGAATCCAATGCCATACAACAATTTGATAAATGGTGGCAGGAAGCCATTGCAAGCTCAATAGACGAAGTAAACGCAATGACGCTCGCAACAGCTTCGCCTGTTGGAAAGCCATCTGCAAGAATTGTATTACTAAAAGGATTTGACGAAAATGGCTTTGTGTTTTTTACCAATTACGAAAGTCATAAAGGAAAGGAGCTGGCCATAAATCCAAATGCCTGCGTCGTATTTTTTTGGAAAGAACTGGAGCGGCAAATACGGGTGGAGGGAACTATTGAAAAAGTAAATGACGCAGAAAGCGATGAATATTTTTTTTCAAGGCCTGCAGGTAGCCAGGTGGGGGCTTGGGCATCGCCACAAAGTACCATAATACCAGGTAGGGAAATAATTGAAGCCAACGTACAGAAATATACGCTAGAGTTTCAACAGCAGCCTTTACAGCGCCCTGGCCATTGGGGAGGTTACCGTCTGAAGCCGCAACTGGTTGAGTTTTGGCAGGGGCGTCAAAGCCGTTTGCATGACCGTTTGCAATACACGCTACAGGAAAATAATACCTGGAAAATTGAAAGACTGGCCCCTTAAGAAAAATGATAACGGATAATTGAAGTTTGTGGCGCACAACAATTACCCCTTATCAACAATTGTTTTATCAGGCTTCTTTGGCTTTAGGTACTGCAGTTTTTTTGGCAGGTTTAGATGGCCTTGATTTACCGAAAGATCCTTTGGTGATTTTACCTTTTTTTGTTTTAATATCTCCGCGTCCCATATTGTTTATTTTTTAAGTTGATTGAATAAGATGAAAAAAGCAAGACCGTAATACGTCTTGCTTTTTAATGTGTTTGGGCAAACATTACAATTTACCAGACAGTTCTTTACCTGCTTTAAATTTCGCTACTTTCTTAGCTTTAATTTTAATTACTGCACCTGTTTGTGGATTACGGCCGTTACGGGCAGCTCTCTTAGATACTGAAAACGTACCGAAACCAAC
>JANYFI010000065.1 GCA_025362765.1 Ferruginibacter sp.
TTTCGTTTGCCTTCGCTTCTATCCAATTCGTAACAGTACCTGATGCTGGTCCGCCATTGGGCAGGTTGTATTTAAAGCCGCCATCATCCGGCGGATTATGCGAAGGCGTAATAACAATGCCATCTGCCAAACCTGTTTTTCGTTTGTTGTTATATTCTAAAATAGCATAAGAAATGGCAGGTGTTGGTGTATACTCATCGTTGGTGGCAATCATTACTTCAATATCATTTGCAGCCAATACTTCCATCGTAGTTGCAAAAGCCGGAGCAGACAAGCCATGCGTATCAAACCCAACAAATAAGGGCCCGTCAATTTTTTGTTCTTTGCGATAAAAACAAATGGCCTGGGTAATGGCAAGAATATGATTTTCATTAAACGAATTAGTTAAGGAAGAACCACGATGACCAGAAGTGCCGAATGCAACCCGCTGACCAGGTATGTCAGCACCAGGTATCCCTGTGTAATAAGCCGTAACGAGCCGTGGAATATTGACTAATATATTTTGTTGTGCAGGTTTTCCTGCCAGGGGGCTAATGTTCATATTTCATCTATTTATTGCTGTTTTCAAAAGCTGTCATTTTCGCCTGTAGGCAATATTTTTTCAGTCTGCTGAACTTAGTTCGCTGAAAAACATTTATCCCCTACTGGAAAAAATCCTGATTAATCACAGGGCCACCAAGGCGGATGACATTAGTATGCGAACTGTTTGAAATAGCTTAATAAAAATTTCCTGGTTTAAGCAACTCCTGCCCGTTCATGCTTTTTTTATATTTGCCAATAGCGATTTTTCCTCCGCTAAATTATCCAGCCGGTAAATCTTACTGCATCCTAATAATTCGATTGGTCTATTTATCGTCTATTTATTTCTGCTGATCAACTATTTTTTATTCCGGAAACAAATAGCCTTTGTCTTCAGGTTTTGCTAAATGAAAGTTGGCCATCTATCCTGAACATCCTTTCAGCGTAGTGTTGGTATTAATTTCACTTACATCGGAATACTTCAAAAAGGCTATGGCCAACTCTTTTCTTAACTCAAATGAGACCGGAGCATCCAGGCTGTTTTTTCATGGTATTCCATCAATCCTGTAATGTAGTCACTGATACCTTCTGCCTTTAATTTGTCTGCAAAGGGCTTTATATTTTCTCTTATAAAAACAATGATGCTTTCGTGGTCTGCCAGTAAGTCTGCAAAAAAAGTTTGACTATCATTCTTTTTGAGCGCTTTTTCAGACAAGTGAGTCAACTCAAGATATTTACTAAGTTGTGATGGTACATAATGTCCAACAGTACGTATCTTTTCGGCAACGGTATCAACAATTTCCTGTTGCTGGTTATAGAGTGTTTCCAGGTATACATGTGCGGCATGAAAATCCGGACCTTCCACATTCCAATGTGCATTAAGGGTTTTGGAATATAGCAAAAATTCATCTGCCAGTATTTTTGATAATTGTTCAGCAATTGCCTGCCTGTTTTTATCGGTAATTCCGATGTTGATCTTTTTCATTTTTTATTTGTTTTTAAGAGTTAACGATTTTTAAAAGTACTTTGTTTGCGCCCTTATGCAATCAACGCCTATGCCTCCATTCCAGCATTGTATTCTCCCCTTCGTGCGGCAGCATCCAGCGTAGCACGGCGATATAGTAACTTTTGCGCAGCAGCCACATTGCTGTCCTGGCCTTTCCACAAATCCAATGCAGGTTGCTGAATGGCCCTTGCAAAAGAAAAGCTTACTATCCAGGGCAAGCGATCTTTAAAATTTTTATTGATCGCATTCAAATGTGCAGCCGCATCTTCAGGCGATTGACCGCCGGATAAAAATGCAATGGCTGGTACAGCGGCAGGAACGGAAGCTAGCAGGCATTGTACAGTGGCAGCAGCTACTTCATCAACGCTGTTTTTATCCGTACTTTCTGTTCCGGCAATTACCATATTTGGCTTTAAGATTATTCCTTCCAAATCAATATTAAATTGATACAACTGATAAAAAAGCGTTTTCAACACCTGCTCTGTAACATCATAACATTGCTGCATTGTGTGGTTACCTGTCATCAATACTTCAGGCTCAACAATTGGTACAACGCCTGCCTCCTGGCATAAAGCAGCATAACGTGCAAGCGCATGTACATTGGCATTAATACATCCGGTAGTTGGCATGTTATCTCCTATCGCAATTACACCCCGCCACTTCGCAAACCTTGCACCCATTGTTTTATATTCGGCTAACCTTTCACGCAAATCATCCAGGCCTTCTGTAACTTTTTCGTTGGGGAAGCCAGCCATTGGCTTAGCACCCATGTCTAGTTTTACTCCAGAAATGATGCCCGCTTTAATCAATACCCCGGCCATAGGCATTCCATCAGTTGTTTGCTGGCGAATGGTTTCATCATACAAAATAGCCCCACCGATACTTTCATGTAAGCCAGGCGTTGTAACAATCAGTTCCCGGTATTTGCGTCGCATTTCTATTGTTTGCGGAATGCCTTCTGCTAAAAAACGCTTATTACAGGTGCCGGTGCTTTCGTCCATTGCAAGCAAGCCTTTGCCATTGGCAAAAAGCTGCTTAATCGTGTCTTTCAATTTTTCTGTAT
>JANYFI010000421.1 GCA_025362765.1 Ferruginibacter sp.
TTTTTTCTGCTACATCCTGCCTTGCAGCCGCAATGGCATAAGCGATGGTAGCAAGCAAAGAGGCGGTAAAAGCCACCAGTATAAAAATATGACCTGCGGTTCCGATCCACAGGTGTTCTCCTTCAAACTGCATGTAAATGATTTAAGTATTGATTCTAATTCTTAAAAAGGGCGGGAAATTAAAAATAAAAAATTAAAAAAAGCAACATCAAACAACGAACTCGTCTTTACCTCTTAAAACAAATAACTTAATTTAAGATTTTTCGCCTACTGTTTTTTCTAACTGCTTTTTATCATCTTTGTATTTGCTGGGGCATTTTAGCAGGATATCGCTGCATTCAAACACGTCGCCCTGCATCTTTCCTTTTAAAACCATTCTTTCACTCTGTTCCAGTTCGGCTGGTTTGGTATTGTGGTATACTACTTTGGTAACATTTCCAAGGCTGTCTTTGGCAGTAAAAGAAAGATAATTGGGATTTTTAGCAGGGTCGTAATCCATGGGAATACTTTTGTCTAATTTGGCAATTAAATGAACGAATTTACCTTGTTTTTCCCTTGCTGAAGCAACCGTGTCATAGGTAGAAAAATCTACGGACATCATGATAAGTGTACCGATGGCTATTGCTATAGCGACTAAAAGAACAATGTGAGATTTTTTCATACTTATGATTTTACGCCGCAAAGGTAACGCAAAACATGCTCCAACTGGCACAAATAAAACATTTCAATACATGATTTTGCTACGTATTTTGTTAACAATTTCCGTGTTCTTTTGTTTGCTAACTACTATCTTTGCCGCCGTTTTGCATGTGTACAAATCACACAATAAACTATTTAATTATTTGCAATGACAGATCTCTCGCAATTTGATCCCAATTCAGTCGGTAATCCAAACAATAATATCTTCGGCTTGCCCTTTGCGGAAGAAGAGGCGCGCCTTATTATATTGCCTGTTCCATGGGAGGTTACGGTAAGCTATAACGCCGGAACAGCGAGGGCTCCCGAGCATGTGTTTAAAGCAAGCCTGCAGGTTGATTTGTTTGATCCTGAAATAAAAGACGCCTGGAAACAAGGGTTTTTTATGCGCCCCTGTGATAAAAAAATTCTAATGAAAAGTGATTACCTGCGCAAGGAAGCCGAATTGTACATCAATTATATTTCGGAAGGAGAAGTGGTGAACGATAACAAGTTTATGAGCAAAGCGCTGCGGGAAGTAAATGCCGGTAGTGCTTTTTTGAACGACTGGGTTTTTGAACAAACGAAAGACCTGTTGGACGCAGGGAAATTGGTTGGTTTACTGGGGGGAGATCATAGCACACCGCTGGGCTTTTTTAAAGCTATCGCTGCAAGGCATGGCGATTTTGGTATTTTGCAAATTGATGCTCATTGCGATCTAAGAAAAGCCTATGAAAATTTTAACTATTCTCATGCGTCCATCATGTACAATGCGCTGGAAGAAATTCCTCAGCTTACAAAGTTGGTGCAGGCAGGGGTAAGAGATTTTTGTGAAGAAGAATGGGATTACATTTCGGCTAATAGTAACCGCGTGGTAACTTATTTTGACAAAGATATTCGTGAGCGGCAGTACGAGGGCCAAAGCTGGAAGGCCATTGCCGAAGAAATAGTGAGTCACTTGCCACAAACCGTATTTATTAGTTTTGATATTGACGGACTCGACCCAAAATTATGCCCGCATACCGGTACGCCGGTGCAGGGTGGTTTTGAAACCGAACAGGTGTTTTACCTGTTTAAATTGCTAACGCAAAGTGGCAGGAAAATAGTTGGTTTCGATTTAAATGAGGTGGGTGTAAGCCACGATGAATGGGACGAAAATGTAGGCGCAAGGTGTTTGTTTAAATTGTGCAGCATGCTGGTGGCAGCTAACCCTGTTTTATAGTTTTGTCGCACTCTTATTGTTGCGAGAACAACCATAAACTGAACAACAGTGTATTTATAAAAAGAATTCCTTTTTATAATTTCAAAGTGCTTCATAAGATTTTATTTTTTTACAAATCTAATAACAGCCTGCTGTAGAAACATGTATAGTTTTACCATAAAAGAGAATGGTGCAGACACAAATGTAGTGGTAACAAGAAGTTTGCTGGCATTGGCGGGTATTGCTTCTTTATTGTATCATGGCCATAGCTATTATCTTGTAAACATACTGGCCGCCATCTTGCTGTTTAGTGCCGCCTTGTTTACCAGCAAGCTGATGTTTCGCTACAAAATAACTACTCTTTCATTACTGCTCATTGCCGCAGTATTGGTGTTGGCAGCTACTCTTTTTATCCCGTTTGCCGCATTGCTGATTCTGTATGGTCTTCTATCAAAAAAAATATACAGGGAGCCGGTGGTAAACGTCAATTCTGCAGGAGTACACATCACAAAAGTTTTTGGAGATGAAACACATCCCTGGACAGCATTCAATAATATTATTTTAAAGGATGACCTGCTGACCCTCGATTTTATCAATAATAAATTGCTCCAGTTAACTGTTGCCTCCTCCAATCATCCAATGGATGAATACAGTTTCAATACATTTTGCAGCGGCTACATAGGTATATAGCTATTAAGGCGGCGAATATTTTTTTTCCTCCATTCACGAAATGGTTAAAATTTATTTTTTGATGTTTGTATGGAATTTACAGGCATTGGCATCTTTACAAAAACTACCGCTATGCCAGCCCATTACTCACTGCCGGTAATTCATCCTTCTTTTGAATCACTTAAGCGTTCGGCACCCATACTGCATTTTATAGCCGCGTCCATTATTTTAATCAATGGATTGCACCATTTTCAGCTGCACCATATCAGCAAAATTATCTGTTATTGCCAGTTTCTTATTGCTACCGATGTGTACCTGTTATTATTTCTTGTCGCCGTAGGCGTTTTGACAGACGCTATTTTTGTGAATTGTATTTTTCGGTGTATTGAGGCGATGACTCTGCTCGGTATTAGTTTTATACTGATAAGTGACGGGCACTCTATATTAGGTTGCGCTCATCTGCTGATATCGGCCGGGTATGTTTTTATTTTTTACCGCGAGTACCGCATGCAGCATTCAGAAACAGTGGACATCAGTCCAACAGGAATCAGCATTCCCAATTTTAATTCTGATATGGAAATCAGCTGGCAGGAGGTAAAAAGCATTGTTCCAAAATACCATTCTATCCTGATAGAAACTTTTCGCAATAAAAAAATACAGTTTCAGTTACGGGCAGGTTTAAAAATAGAAGAGTTGCAACAAATTGATGATTTCTGCCAACTGCACCTGTACCACGAACAATAGTTGAATGCACTTCTTAGCTACGTTTTGAAGGTAGTCTTGCATTTAAAACAACGTGGGCCACATTTTGCAGAAAGCAAAAATTTCAGCTGTCGATTAAAGTTTTATAATCCCGGGTTAGTTTTCTTTTTTTACAACTTTCGGCTTTTTTACCGCAGCTGGCTTGTCTTCAGCAGGAGCTGGTGAGATGTCCTGTAGTTTATCATCCTCCAAATTGCCATGTGTTTCTCTAAGTGGCGATGGAACGGGAGCCTGTCCTTCAGGGGTAATCTGGTTGAATACTTTCTCTACATGTACCCATTGCCCATTGTTCCACTTAAAACCTTCATAATCTCCATCGGGTATCAATGTAAATTTCTTTTTGGGTTCATTGCTTTCGCTTTCCAGGTGTTCAAAAACAATCATGTCTAAATTTTCATCGTAGGTCAAACGTGGCCCTGTAGTTTTTTTGTACTCCATGATGTAGCGGCTTACTTCAGGGCGTTTTACCGCATCGTTGTTAAAGCTAAAATAACGGCCACCAAACTGAGGTTCGCCATTTTCAAAATGCAGCACTTCTATTATTTTTCGGTTGCTGCGAATATTGTTTTCATCATAGCCCAGCAACGTATAATAGCTTTTACCTGCAGCTTTTGTTTCAATCATACGGTAATATACAGCGCCCATCCAACCCTTGTTATTGCCGACGGTATCATCCATATTAATGGTAACATCCGATTTGTCAATTAGTGGAAAAAGTTTCAGGGAGCCATCTGCTGTATTCATTTGTATGGCTCCATGTTGACGAACTACGTTATCGCTGATTACCATTTGCCAGGTAAAAATGCGAAAGCTACTGTCAGGCGGATATAATTTTGAAATCGTTTCCAGGCTATCAAACGGGAAGTGAAATGAACCATTTATTTTTAAAGCCCTCACAAACATTTTGGTAAATAGGCTATCCGCTTTAAAACGGTTTTGCGGATTAATGGCCCGAATAATATCATTTGAATAAGTCTTTAAGGAATCTTCTTTTTGCTGTAAAAAAACACCGTCACTTTGCTGAAGTCGCTGCGAAAAACTTAGCTGGAAATATGAGATGGAAATGATCAGTAAAAACAAGTTCTTCATGAGATAAAATTAACGGAATAGTTTTAATAAACCTGTTTGTTGATAAGCGGCGGATTAAAAATTAACGAAAGCTTACAGGCTTTTTGCAAAATCTATCAGCGAAGGATAGATCGCATCAATTTTTGTATCAGTAACAAGCACGTCTTTTTTGGTAGTGGGCAAAAAAATGGTGGCTGCGCCAATGCCACGGCCAAATTCCATATCGCTAAAATTATTGCCTACCATAATTGATTTGGAGAAGTTAATATCGGGGAAATCTTGCTTTGCCTGCAAAGCCATGCCGGTTTGAGGTTTCCGGTTAGGACTGTCTTTATTTACATCAGTGCAAAAATAAATGGCGTCAATTCTGCCACCTGCTGCTTCCATTGCTTTCGTCATATTCTGATGAACGATTTGCAGGTTTTCGGGTTGGGTAATTCCCCTGCCAACGCCCCGCTGGTTAGTGATGATGATGATATATTTAAACCGGGCAGCGAATATTTTGATCGCTTCCTGTACGCCTGCATAAAAAGTAAAATCATCCCAGGTATTTACATATCCGTCCACTTGTTCATGGTTGATGACACCATCCCTGTCCAAAAAAAGTGTCCAGCTATTGTCAATTAAAAACTGGCTCATGCGGTTAATAAGTTTAAAAATTCTTGTGTGGAATCGGGACTATAGACCAGTTTATTTTTTGCCAGGATCATTTTGTATTCATCCTGGAAGCGTTGGTAATCTTCGGGTATGCCAATGTCAATAAAATAATGATTGTTAATCACGCCATATAGTTTTCCGGTGCCGGTGTTTTTTTCGAGGTATTCTTTTTCAAAAGAAAAAACTTCCGGAAAGGCTTCGTTCAGCAAGGTGGATACCGTTAGCGCATACACACCGCCATTGATAGTGCCGTGTTGGCAAAATTGTTTTTCTTTAAATGCTTTAATGGATTGGTCGCTGTTGATTTCTACAGCGCCATAGCGGTCAAATGCGGTCATTTCTTTAAGGGCAATGGTGCAACCAGCTTCATGCGTTTCATGAAAGGAAGACAGTGTTGCGATGTCTGCAAGAAACAACGTATCACCATTTACTACAATGGCGTTTTTTTCGATTACGGCTTCACAGGCGGCTTTTATTGCACCGCCGGTGCCCAGTGGCGTAGTTTCAATAACATATTTTTTTTGCAATGCCGGATAGTGCGTATTGGCATAATCAATAATGACTTCACTTTTATAGCCGAGCGAAAAGATAAAGTTTTCAATGCCTTCTTTTTGTAAAGCTGCAATTACAAAATGAATGAAAGGCAGGCCGGCTACAGGCGCCATGCACTTAGGGAAATCCCCTACTGCACTGCGTAAGCGGGTGCCCAAACCTCCCGCCAGTATGATGGCTGTTTTAATCATTTGTTTTATATCAGGTAAAAAAGTATACGGGTTGCAAGATAAATTATACTTCGAAATAAATAGTATTCTGTGTATTCACGGCCGGGTCATAACTTATTCCACAGGCTCTGCAATGATTCTTTTTAAATTGAACAATTCTTTGCCGGCTTTTGCTGGTGTTATTTTTAGTGTATAAAGCCCAGGTTGGGTAACAGATAAAATGGTTACAGTCTGCCTGATCCATGTCATAGGTTTCCATTCATCATGCTCTCCTGTTTTAAGTACCTGCAAGGGAAATTGCTGACCGGCTATTTCCAATATTCCTTCTTCGCCTTCACTGTCT
>JANYFI010000077.1 GCA_025362765.1 Ferruginibacter sp.
CAAACGCTGTTATAAATATAATGCAACATTGTGGCATTACCATGTTAAAAATGTGCTAAATGAATATGATTGTCAGCAATCTATAAATGACATGAAATCAGATGCAATGACGGGGAATGATGGAGTTTTAAACAGTCAATAACAATACGTAATAAATGAGTAAAGAAATTACAAGCAGAACAACAGATTATTCTCAATGGTACAACGATTTAATCCTGAAAGGCGGACTTGCAGATTACAGTGCGGTAAGAGGGTGTATGGTAATTAAACCATATGGTTATGCAATATGGGAAAATATGCGGAATGAACTGGACCGCATGTTTAAAGAAACAGGACATGAAAACGCATATTTTCCACTTTTTGTGCCAAAAAGTCTTTTTGAAGCAGAAGAAAAGAATGCCGAGGGGTTTGCGAAAGAATGCGCCATAGTTACTCATTACCGGTTAAAAGCCGATCCTGAAAACAAAGGGAAACTGATAGTTGATCCTGAGGCAAAATTGGACGAAGAGTTGGTGGTAAGGCCTACCAGCGAGGCAATTATATGGAATACCTATAAGGGCTGGATACAATCTTACCGTGACTTGCCTTTGCTGATAAATCAGTGGGCCAACGTGGTGAGATGGGAAATGCGCACCCGCTTATTTTTACGTACCGCAGAGTTTTTGTGGCAGGAAGGTCATACCGCTCACGCTACCAGTCAGGAAGCTGTTGATGAAACCGTGCAAATGCTACACGTGTACGCCACTTTTGCTGAAGAATTTATGGCAATGCCGGTAATTAAAGGCGTAAAATCTGCTAATGAGCGTTTTGCCGGTGCAGTAGATACTTATTGTATTGAAGCCCTTATGCAGGATGGCAAAGCATTACAGGCAGGTACATCCCATTTTTTAGGGCAAAATTTCGCAAAGGCTTTTGACGTAAAATTCGCAGATAAAGAAAATAAACTGGACTATGTATGGGCAACCAGCTGGGGAGTGAGTACAAGGTTAATTGGCGCATTGGTAATGGCGCATAGTGATGACCAGGGCTTGATTCTACCACCCAAATTAGCACCTATACAGGTGGTAATAGTGCCGATTTTTAAAGGAGAAGAACAAAAACAATTGATTGATGAAAAAGTGAAAATTTTACAGCAACAATTAAAATTGGCAGGCATAAGAGTAAAATATGATGACAATGATAATAATCGCCCGGGCTGGAAATTTGCAGAATACGAAATGAAAGGCGTGCCGGTAAGAATTGCCATTGGTGCAAGGGATATTGCAAACAATGTTGTTGAAGTGGCCAGGCGCGACACAAAAGAAAAAGTGACAATGAGCATCGACGGCCTGGCGGAAAATATTATTGTATTGCTAAATGATATTCAAACGGCAATTTATAATAAGGCAAAAAGTTTCAGGGATGAGCATATAACCAATGCCAATAGCTGGGAAGAATTCGTTGCATTGCTGGATGGAAAAGCAGGATTTATTGCTGCTCACTGGGATGGAACGCCTGAAACGGAGGATAAAATAAAGGAGCTAACCAAGGCTACAATCCGGTGTATACCGCTTGACAATACAATGGAAGAAGGTAAATGCATTTTAACGGGAAATGTAAGCCAGCAAAGGGTTTTATTTGCAAGGGCTTATTAATCAGCTATGTGACATCTGGCCGTAATAGCTTTACAAAGGCGCTGAAAATATCAGCGCCTTTTGTATGAATGATACTGAAGATTTATATTCATTAAACAAATAATCGCTGAATATGAATACGGAAAATAGCCTGCTGGAAAATGAATTAATCATTGACAGTATTGCCCCTGCTCAACTAAAGGAAACAGCGATGTGGACGAAATTCCTGGCTATCACCGGATACTTCATGAGTGCGCTGATTGCAATAGGCGCTTTTATTATTGGAAGCATGTTCAGTAAACTAGCCGGCCTGCAGGGCGGCTAGGAAGTAAGGAGGCTGGTGGAACGATTATGGTGATATACCTTTTTGTAGCAGCAATTTCTTTCCTCCTGTTTTTGTTCAAGTTCAGCATGTAGATGCAAGCCACTTTAAAAGCCAATGACCAGAAAATGTTGAATCTCTCTTTTTTAAACCTGAATTTTTTTACTACTTTGCCGGTAAACTATTTTATACCCCGTTATTTTATTGATAGCCTTCATTGGTGGCGTAATCGCAGCAATGGTAGTAAGTTAGTTGATGGTTAATAGTAGTGTATGAATTCAGTTAGCATGAAAATATCCCGAAATTATACATTCCGGGATATTTTGCTTTTTTTGATCAAATTCACATCTCACCTTACTCTATTATTAATTTTGTGGTGTATATACCTTCCGGTAAATAAACGATCACGTCATAATGGCCTTTGACAATTCCACTAAGCTGTAACTGGTAAATACCATCAAAGGCGCTGATTTCATTTTTTCGCAGCATTAATTGCCCTGCGCTGTTTACTATTTCCACGTTAGCTTTATTATTTGTTCCTGTAATAAACAAGTTTATAAATTCGCTTGCTGGATTAGGACTAACTGATAGAATAATGCCCGATGTCTTGCCTGTGCGGGCGCTGCGAATTACCGAATATTGTTGTGCGTTATTGATATCTACCTGCCGTATTCTGTAATAGTACACAATCCCGGGCTGAACAAAATTATCGGTGTACCAGTATTTTGAAACAAGCGAAGTAGTACCGGTACCATTTACCCAGCCTATTTGTGTAAAACGGCTGCCATCCAAACTTCGGTCAACTATAAACCCACGATTGTTTATTTCAAGGTCTGTCTGCCAGGTTAACTGTATGTTTTGCTGATTGGCTACTGCCGCAAAGTTGGTTAATATTACGGGCAGC
>JANYFI010000086.1 GCA_025362765.1 Ferruginibacter sp.
CTGGTATCAGGTTGTCTTTTCCGGTTAATCCAAGCCTTTTTATAAGATAGGTAAGTAGTGATGCGTCAATTTCTTTATCAAAAACAAAGCGGACAGGCTTTCCTCTTTTCCTGTTTTTCAGTGCCTTTTCCAGCTTTTGAATGATGGAAGTATCAATATCGTTGTCAATATCAATTTCCGCATCTCTGGTAACTTTTATTATGTGGGCCGAAAAAACAGTATACCCGAAGTAAGAAAAAATATAGGGTAAACAAAACCGGATAACGTCTTCCAGCAAGATTATCGTTTGTTCGTTTTGGCGGGAAGGCAAAATAACAAAACGACTCAATCGCCTTGCAGGTATAGATACCAGCGCAAATCGTTGCGGAATGCTGTTATTTTTTGCGGACATTTTACAGGCGAGGTAAATCGATTTGTCACTTAGCGTTGGAAAAGCCTGGATGCTTTCTATCATGAGCGGTACTATGTTGCTGCGTATCTCCTCGTTAAAATAATTGGTGATGTATTGTTTTTGCGCCTTGTTTAACTGCGTTTCATTGATTAAAAATATTTTTTCTTTTTTTAGTTCTCTCAGTATTTCATTCCACACCCGGTCAAATTCTTTTTGTTGTACAACTACTTTTTCCTGTATTTCTTTCAGAATTAATTCAGGCGACATTTCAAGGTGCATATTGCCGGCGTGGCCAACTTCTATCATTCTTTTTAACGTAGCAACACGTACCCTGAAAAATTCATCCAGGTTATTGGAAAAAATGCCGAGGAATTTAATTCTTTCCCTCAATGGAACCGTGTCATCCGCAGCTTCCTGTAGTACCCTGCTGTTGAAAGACAGCCAGCTGATATCTCTGAAAATTACTTTTTGTGTTTGCAAGACGGGTTAAATTAGGTTATTTAAAAGGCGCAAAATTAAATGGAATTACATCCGGAAAATTACATGGACCTGTTAAGTTTTTATGAACTTTTACTTTCAGCAAAAAAACGTCAGAACATTTCTGAAGATGGGTTATTGCCTTCGTGTCTTGTGTTTTTTTTATGGATAAAAAATAAAATACCAAGGCACAGCACGCCAAAAAACAAGACAATAAAGGTGGTTGTACCCCACATCAGCCAGCCAAAGGCTTCCCCGGTTGAACGGTCTATTTTATATAAATTCAACACCAAAAAAACGGCTGTAGGGAATGTGCCAATGCCACCGGGAGTAATAATCATGGCTAATGTGGCCAACGTTAAAACCGAACAGGCAGCACCAATACCAAGATGGCTCACGTCGTTCACTGCGGAAAAACCAATATATATTTCAAGCAGGTACATGCACCATATAAAAATGGTATGCAGTAAAAACAGCCTTCTTTTTTTTAATTTTTTTATACTTACAATGCCCTCCCGTAAACCAATGGTAAAATTATTAATGCGTTTTGTTAAACCGGCGGAAGCAAATTTTCTAAACAAAAAGCGAAGGAGTAAAAATGCAATGACAATGGCAACCACTATACCGAGGCTTTTTGCCCACAACGGTATACCATTGTTGTTATTTACCAGCGAATTGATTTCCGCTTTTACAAAATTGCCGACGAGTTCGTATTGAATCAACACAGTAAAACCTATAAAAATAAGGTAGCATAAAAAGTCGAAAATTCTTTCGATAACGATGGTGCCGATTAGTTTTTGAACGGGTATCTTTTCGTATCTGCCCAGCAGGGAACACTTTAAAATTTCTCCTAAACGTGGTACAAAAGAATTGGCCAGGTAGCCAACCATTGTTACGCCAAATGTATTCAGCAGGGAAGGGGTGTAGCCCAAAGGTTCCAATAATATTTTCCACCTTATTGAACGACTGATGTGACTGGCAAGAGCGAAAATAATCACGGGGATTAGTAACAGGTAGTTAGCACCAGCCAGCGCTGATTTAAATTTCGCTGTCTGGTCAGGCGTCATGTTATGAAATTGCCACCAGATTAAAAAAATACCGCCACCCAGGAAAATTATATATTGAAATACTATACCAGCTTTTTTACGCATAATTTAATTAAAAATACAAAGTAAAAAACAAAGAATGCTGAATACTAAAATGCGGCCTGTTGCAAAATGTTTTTAACGGCAGTATCGTTCTAACCGCTTACTATCATATTGTCAATCAGGCGGACATCCTTTAAAAATGCAGCAACCAACGCCACTATTTTTTCCTTACCATCCCAGCTATCCACTAATTGCAAAGTATCGGCATTGGCCAGGGATACATAATCTACTTTAAAACCCCGGTATACCAGTTGCTGAGATGCAGTTTGAGCAAGGTTATGTAAATCGCCGGGCACAATATTTTCTTTTATATAAGCCAGGGTATTAAACAGGGCAACTGCCTGTTGCCTTTCGGCTTGCGTTAGTCTTTTATTGCGGCTGCTCATCGCCAGGCCGTTTAGTTCTCTCACCGTAGCACAAACAACAACTTCAACCAAAGGGAAATAGCTGTCTGCCATTTTTTTTAATACCATACACTGTTGAAAATCTTTTTGCCCAAGATATAATTTGTGGGGTGTAACAATTTCGAGCAGTCGGTGAACAACCTGGCACACGCCCTGAAAATGCCCCGGTCTGTATTCGCCTTCCAAAATGGTTTCAATAAAGCCGAGGTCAAAATGAAGGTGATGCTGCAAACCTTCGGGGTACATTTCCTTTACAGTTGGTAAAAACAACATATCGCAGCCGGCATTTTCCAGCAGGTAAATATCGGCTTCAATTGTCACCGGGTATTTCTCAAAATCTGCTGGATCATTAAACTGGGTAGGGTTTACAAATATGCTACAGACCGCAAAGTCTGTATCTTTTTTTGCTTTGGTAATAAGCGAAACATGTCCACTGTGCAGCGCACCCATGGTGGGCACAAAACCGGTTATCAGCCGACGGCTTTTTACATCGAACAGTATTTTTTTTAATTCAGCAATCGCTTTTACTATAATCATTGGTTGGTTTTAACAGGGATCAAATCTACGTTGATATTGAATTTAATAAAATTATTGTAACTTTGCATCCCTTTATGAAATCCTTCTGTTTTAATCTAATCAATCACAAATGTCAACAAAAAAAAGAATTTTATTTATTGCCAATGAAATGTCTCCTTACGTAGAACTTACTGAGTTTGCGGAGATCATTAACAAATTGGCCGTAAAAGCAAATGACAGTGGAATGGAAGTGAGGTGCATTATGCCCCGCTTTGGCATTATCAATGAAAGAAGGCATCGGTTGCATGAAGTAGTTCGTTTGTCGGGCATTAATGTGTCAATTGATGGTGATGACTATCCGCTGGTAATAAAAGTCGCTTCTTTACCCAACGCGAGGTTGCAGGTTTATTTTTTAGATAACGAAGATTTCTTTAAACGTAAAACTGTTTTTACAGACGAAAACGATAAATGGTACGATGACAATGGATTAAGAACTGCTCTTTTTTGTAAAGGCGCTCTTGAAACCGTAAAGAAATTTGGCTGGCCGCCGGATATTATTCACTGCAGTGGCTGGATGACCGGGTTGATACCAATGTTTATAAAAGCTGCGTATAAAAAAGAACCGGTATTTAGTAATTGTAAAGTAGTGTAC
>JANYFI010000091.1 GCA_025362765.1 Ferruginibacter sp.
ATTGGTTCTTCTATAAACTTAGAGCGATTCAGTTTTTATGATTACCAATAACGGCTGTTAGATTTAGTATAGAATATCAGGCTCAGTCTTAACCAAATCACAAAGAGACCATCTCGTAGAAATCATCCAGATGCCGTTGCCATTATTAGGAGTAAGATAATATTCCTGATTGATAGGTGATTGCCTGGAACTTAATGTATGCATAGCATAGGTGAAGTAAACATTGAATATACAGGTGAATGCTAATAATGGTCGTAGACCGCCCTGGTTGTTGAATAATCACTCCTTTTAAACAGGTAGCGGTTCCCCGTAAACTCCTGAGAATATAATTGAGTAACGAGCCCGTTGAAATTCAATCCCAATAGACATATCTATCTTACAAGGTATAAATTTTAGAAATACCGCTACTATTTGGAAAAACGCTTCTATTTTCCCAACTAGGAGCAATAAACAGTTGCCAGAAGAGTTTTATATAATAGGGCTGGTTTTGTAAAAAACGGCGGCGGTTATATTTTACGCCGCCGCACACAGTAGCCATTATTAACCTTGGTTTTTGATAAAAAAGGAAAAGCGTTTTTAGTCAGGTTTTAAAAACAAATGGATTTAGTTGAACAGGATTTCTATCATATGTATCACGTTGGTGTTGTTTCTCTCAGTAATAAGCATCTCCTTTAAGCCTTCTTTAAAAGATAGCTATACGGTATTCTATAGCAATCAAATAAAAGTACTTACCGATGGTGAACAGGAATTGATAAAGGCCATTGGCGATGAAAATATTCAAACCCAAAATGGAAAGCAGGCTATCAAAAGCAAGATTGCCGCAGCAAGATTACAACTAAAAGCAATTGATTTTTGGCTGCGTTATTTAGATCCCGTTGCCTATCACAAAATAAACGGGCCTTTGCCGGTGGAATGGGAAACGGAAGTTTTTGAAAAATTTGAGCAACCGTATAAACGGGAAGGTGCCGGGCTTACACTGGCGGAATTATATATTGAAAAAAAAGACGCTAATAAAGATTCGTTATTGTCTTTGATAAAAAATGCGGTGCAAACGATGGAGGTGTATACGGCAGATAGTATTACTATCAACCTGAAAAAACACGATCATTTTTTTCTGGCAAACAGGTTATTCCTGTTAAATCTCGCTACTATTTACACGACCGGTTTTGAGTGTCCCAATGCCGAAAATATTATTCCTGAGTTACAACATATGCTGGAAAGTACCAGGGGCATTTATACCAATTACAACCAGGCATTTCCAAATTACTTACTCTCCGGCAGTTACCTGGAGTTGTATAACCGGGCTATACTTTTTGTGAAGCAAAGCAGCAACGCACGCAATGCATTTGATCAGTACAACTTCCTTAAAAATTACGTAAATCCCTTGTTTGCCATCAATCAAAAAATGATCAGGGATTTTGGCGTGGTATCAACTAATTTCAATGACTTTTCTTTAAGCGATACGGCGGGTTCTATCTTTAGTAAATCGTTGTACGAAGCGCAAAATGCGAAAGGAGTTTACCTTGCGGTAGACGATGAAAAAACATTGGCTGAAATAAAAAAGATTGGCAAATTATTATTCTACGATCCCATTCTTTCAGGTAACAATAAACGCAGTTGCGCTTCCTGTCATAAGCCAACGGAGTATTTTACTGATACGGTTGTAAGAACAGCATTGCAATTTGACGGGCGGAAAAATCTGGAAAGAAACACGCCTTCGCTGGTAAATGCCCTGTACAATCATTTACTGATGCTGGATGGAAAACACAGTTCATTGATCAGCCAGGGAAAAGCTGTTATTACCAACCCACTTGAAATGGGTGGCGATGAAAAGGAGGTGATAAAAAAAGTACTTAGCTGCAAAGAATACAACAATGCGTTTAAGCGGTTTGTAAGGCTAACACCCAATTCAGAAAAAATCAGTTTGGATCATATTGTGTCTGCCGTAATTTTGTACTATAGTTCTTTTAGTAATTTTTATTCGCCGTTTGATAATGCAATGAATAAAAACGAACCGCTGGGGCAAGCGGAAAAAACGGGATTTAATATTTTTATGAGCAAGGCGAAATGTGGCACCTGTCATTTTGTTCCACAGTTCAATGGGGTAAAGCCTCCTTACATTAACACAGAGTTTGAAGTGTTGGGAACGCCACAAGATTCAAGCTGTAAGCTACTTAGTCAGGATCTGGGAAGAGGAGTTGTCAACCCGGTAAACGAAGCCGTGAACGCCTTTAGAACAGGAAGTATTCGTAACGCTATGTTTACAAAACCCTACATGCACAATGGTGTTTTTAATACACTGGAGCAGGTAGTTGATTTTTATGATGCCGGTGGCGGGGTGGGAAAAGGATTAAAACTTAACAACCAAACGCTGGATTCGGATTCGTTAAAACTATCTGCAACAGAAAAATATCAACTGGTAGCATTTATCAAATCGTTGAATGAAAATATTTTGTTTGAGGAAACGCCTGGCGCATTGCCAGTTTCTTCCAATGCGATATTAAACAAACGTGTACCTGGTGGTGAATATTAAATATAGTACGATGAAAATAAAATATACTGTGTTGTTCTTCCTGCTTTCAATAATATTGTTGCAATGCAGGCAGCAACAAAAATTAACGTACAATATACCCCCTCAAATTAGCGCAACCAACAGGCAACTGTTAGTGGCCAATATAGAAAATGGCGGAAAATTATTTAAAAGAAACTGCGGAAGCTGTCATGGTATTTTCACAAAGGGAAAAGCCAATGTGCCCAATTTTACCGACAAGCAAATTGAAAGTTACCAGCTGATGTTTAAATTAAAAGATCCCCAAAACCATGCGTTTGCAAAAAACTTACTCCCCGAAGAGATGAAACAAATTTCGATATTTTTAAAATTTGTGCGAACAGATTCTACCAGTAAGGATTAAAATAAATCTACCTTTTTAAAAATGATTTTTATTGAATTTATTTTCTGTTTTGCTTCATAGAAACCTGCGGGTAAATCCCTGTATAATTTGAAACTGTCTCTATCAATATTCCTTTATCTCAATCTTTCTAAAATCCATGGGATGGCTGTTGGATTGTAAGGAGATATAGCCGCTGGTTACGGCGTCTTTTCCGCCAATGATAAATTTCTTTGCTTCCGCATGGCTGGCATCATACCGCGGATTTTCAAATTGCAGTACCTGTTCGCCATTTACAAAATGCATGATTCTTCCATTGTTTACGTCAATCTCGGCCGTTACCCATTCATCACCGCTAAAAGTTTTTACAATGGTGGGCTTGGTACAGTAATCAACGTTTCTTTTTCCATCAATTTCCACATACATACCCGAGGCGCAAATTTCCCCGGTGCCCCGTTCATTTGTGCCATTACCGCCAAGCAGGTTGTATTCCAGGCAAACAGGAAAAGGCTGCAGTAAGCCTATGGTAGCGGGCGGCTGGCACTGGTACTGAATGCCGCCATCTTTAAAGCCCCAGGAAGGCGCGCCCGGCGTAAGTTTGCCGGTAAAGCGGTACTCCACCCTCAGCCTGTAATTGGTGAATTTTTTATTAAAATACAATGCGCCGAAACGATTGTTAAAGCTATCATATTGGTCATAGCGAGTACTCAGTATGCCATTTTGTACCCTGAAGGTATTTCCAAAATTTTCGTTGTCCAATTTGTTTATCTCCTTTTTAGATACCCACTTTAAGAGTTCCCCTCGTCTATAGACAATTTCTCTAATGGGTTTTGTCAACGTGCCACGGATGGCTATCGGCAATATGTCATGCAACAAATTGTGATAGTCATGGGTTTTCATTCCTACAACCTTTTTATCATCAGTAAATTTGTTTTAGAAAGAAGACCCATACCCGATTGGTGCTAGTATAGTGGAAATTATGT
>JANYFI010000106.1 GCA_025362765.1 Ferruginibacter sp.
CCCGTTCAAATGTTACTCTTAGTTTAACAGGGTACTTGTTACTTTTTTTAATCCTACGGGTGTCGAGGATGATGTTTAATGTTGCAGACATAACTTATAATTTTTCAATTTCACAAAATCTTTCCCTTCAAACATTTGCAAACAATTTGCAAACAAATCATAGTTAAACGTCACTTAAACGTCATTAAGATAAAAAAGCAATAATCATGCAACAAATTGAAAATGAATACTTTAAGTTAAAATCAGTTAAATCTGGTTAAGATGAATAAAGAATTTTATCCTTCTTACAAGCAGAGGGTCCGCGGTTCGAACCCGTGTGCTCCCACTAAAAAGCAAAAAGGGTTTCAAGCAATTGAAACCCTTTTTGCTTTTTAGTATTGCGTCAATTCTGCGTCACAAACATTTCATCCGCCTTACCAAACTACTATAGAATACAGGCGCTAAAACGAAACGGTACATTTTTAAATGCTTCCATAAGTTAATCTACAAAACAAATTTTTTAATCACGGGGTTGGTAACCTGCAATGCTCATATTACAATAAGCGTTGCAGGTTACGCTGGCCGGTCCATAACGTTATCACTCCATCTCCTTTATTTATAATCGGCAGGGGCCTCGGTTCAAACCCTCGTGCTCACCCAAAAGCCTCACAACAAGTTTTGGGATTTTTGTTATGCGACACATATCCGGAAAGTTGATAAATAACTACCCGTTAACCTAATTCTGCTGTACATTGACGACTTCACCACCTGCTATTAACGGCAGTCTTATTAATCTCAAAAAAATACATGGATATCGTTGCAATTACCGGCTTTTCAGCGGCCATTCTAACCACCGCATCTTTTTTGCCGCAGGCTATTAAAACCATTCAAACAAAAGATACCAGCGGCATATCTTTGTTTATGTATTCGCTTTTTGCGCTGGGCACTTTGCTTTGGTTTCTCTTTGGCCTTTTTAGCTATAACATGCCGGTAATGATTGCCAATGCGGTTACACTGGTTTTTGCCTGTATCATTTTAGTATATAAAATAAAATACCGCTAATCGTTTCTTCAACATAAAAATAAAAAATATGGCAGATAAAAAATTAACCGGGCAAACAGCATTGGTAACAGGTGCCAATTCAGGCATCGGGGAAGGGGTAGCCATTTCTTTGGGCGACGCTGGAGCTAATGTAATAGTAAACTATGTGGTAAACCCAGATGCGGCCAATGCCGTAGTTGATCAGATAAAAAAAGCAGGCGTCAACGCTGTTGCTATTCAGGCAGACGTAAGTAAGGAAGACCAGGTAATCAGCATGTTTCAGCAGGCTGTGCAACAATTTGGCACCATTGATATTTTAGTGAATAATGCAGGCCTGCAACGGGATGCTAAATTTCACGAAATGACGCTGGCCCAGTGGCAATTGGTAATTGATATCAATCTCACCGGTCAATTTCTGTGCGCACGTGAAGCAGTAAGGGAATTTTTACGCCGGGGTATTGTTCCCGAACGCTCTGTTGCCTGTGGTAAAATTATCTGCATGAGCAGCGTACATGAATTGATCCCCTGGGGCGGACATGCCAATTATGCAACCAGCAAAGGAGGTATAAAAATGCTCATGCAGAGCCTGGCACAGGAATACGGTGCACAAAAAATCCGTGTTAACAGTATTTGCCCCGGTGCTATTAAAACACCCATTAACAAGTCGGCCTGGGATACCCCCGAAGCATACAACAATTTAATGAACCTGATACCATATAACCGGATCGGCGTACCGGAAGACATTGGCAAGCTCGCTGTATTTTTGGCTAGCGATGACAGTGATTATATCACCGGAGCCAGCATATTTATTGATGGCGGCATGACGGTGTTTAAAGGATTTTCAACAGGCGGATAGGGCCTTTTCCCTGCAGGAAACTATGCGAACATAACTGAGGTAACAAACTACAGTTTACACAACGCGGCTAATACTCTAAAATGCTATATCTCACAAAAGTATACCCGAGCCGCGGCGGCCTACAATAAAAAATAAATGCCACAACAAAATATTTCAGCTGAGCAGCAGCGCTTAAACATCAATGCGCAAAAAGAAGTACCGTTGGAAAAATGGGGACCATACCTCAGCGAACGGCAATGGGGCACTGTTAGGGAAGACTACAGCGCCGATGGCGATGCCTGGAATTATTTCACGCACGAACAGTCCCGCAGCCGGGTATATCGCTGGGGCGAGGATGGCATTGCGGGCATCTGCGACCTGCACCAGAACTTATGCTTTTCCATTGCAGTATGGAATGGTAAGGACCCCATTTTAAAGGAACGTTTATTTGGCCTCACAAACACCGAGGGCAATCATGGCGAAGACGTAAAGGAATTGTATTATTATCTTGATAATACCCCTACGCATTCTTACATGAAATATTTGTATAAATATCCGCAGGCCGAATTTCCCTACCAGCTACTGTTGGATGTAAACCGCAGCCTGCCCAAAACATCGCCTGAATTTGAATTACTTGATACCGGCGTTTTTAATCAAAATAATTATTTTGATGTAGGTGTAAAATATGCCAAAAACAATACGGAAGATATCTGTGTTGAAATAGAAATTACAAACAGAAGCAATGGGCCGGCCTCCATTGTTGTATTACCGGTGCTGTGGTTTCGCAACCGGTGGCAATTTGGCGATACGCTTCAACAGCCGGTGCTGGAAAAGCTGCCGGAACTCCCAGATACAGGTGTTGTAAAAGCCACAAATGAAAAGTTGGGAAGTTATTTTTTTTATCATCAACTCACTGGTGAAACATTAATGACGGAGAATGAAACCAATACAGAGAGAGTATTTGGCTATGCCAATAAATCGCCCTTTGTAAAAGATGCTTTTCATGATGCCATTGTTCAACAGGATACCAGCCTTCATCAACAATTACAAAATAAAACCAGCGGTACAAAATTCGCCCCTGTGTACAGGCTGGAAATTGCTCCCGGAGCATCTCAAAAGATTTACCTGCGGTTAAGTAAAGAAGAAATACAGCATCCTTTTGAAGAAACCTTCCACACAGTTTTTACCGATAGAAAAAATGAAGCGGATGAATTTTACAATACGCTGGTGCCGCCGGGCGCTTCGCCAGACAATGCCAATATACAACGTCAGGCATTTGCGGGATTGTTATGGAGCAAACAATTTTATCAATACGATATTGAGCGCTGGCTGGAAGGCGACGCTTACAATATCCAGCCACCTGAAGAAAGAAAATATGGCAGAAATGCAGGTTGGAAACATTTGAAAATAGCCGATGTTTTATCCATGCCCGATAAATGGGAATATCCCTGGTTTGCCTCATGGGATCTTTGTTTTCACTGTATCCCTATGGCAATGGTTGATCCTGTTTTTGCAAAAAACCAGCTGATCCTTTTATGCCGGGAATGGTACATGAGTCCCAATGGGCAAATGCCGGCGTACGAATGGAATTTTTGTGATGTAAACCCGCCGATACAGGCCTGGGCCGCATTGCAGGTTTACCGCATTGAAAAAGATATCCATGGCACCGCCGACATGGATTTCCTGAAGCGTATTTTTCAAAAATTAATGCTGAATTTTACCTGGTGGGCGAACAGGGAAGACAACAACGAAAATAATATTTTTTCGGGTGGCTTTCTGGGGCTGGATAATATTGGCGTACTGGATCGCAATAGCTTACCCGCCGGCGCAACGCTGGAACAGGTAGATGCCACCGCCTGGATGGGCATGTACGCCCTTAGCATGATGGAGATGGCGTTGGAAATTGCACAAACAGATATTACTTACCAGGATGTAGTAACCAAATTTTATGAACACTTTGTATTGATTGCAGGGTCCTTAAACGAAGCCTTGTGGGATAAGGATGATCAGTTTTTTTATGACAATTTACATACTGCTGACGGGAGCAATATAACGCTGAAAGTTCGTTCATTAGTGGGGCTAAGTGTCTTGTTTGGCGCTGGTGTAATCACAAGCGATGCCGTGCGAAAATTACCTGATTTTTGTAAACGAATGAACTATGTAAAAACTTACCGGCAACAACACAATAAGTTTTTCCCCTGCGAGCAGGTAACCGAAAATGGAGATATGCTGATCTCACTGATTCATAAAGAACGGTTAATACAATTGCTGGAAGTTATGTTGGATGAAAGTGAATTTTTGTCTCCCGGTGGCATAAGGGCCTTATCAAAATATCACCTTCAGCACCCATTTCACGTAAAGGTAAATCAAACTGATTTTTCCATCGGCTATTTGCCTGCCGAAAGCGATAATGGCATGTTTGGCGGCAACAGCAACTGGCGTGGTCCTGTGTGGATGCCATTGAATTTTTTACTAATTCAAACACTAAGGCAGCGGCATTTTTTTTATGGTGATAGTTTACAGCTTTCTTACCCAACCGGATCGGGCAATACAGCATCTTTGCAACAAATAGCCGATGGACTTGCAGAGAGAATCGTTGCGACATTTCAATTAAAAAGTAATAACACCAGGCCCGTAAATGGAAAAGATGACCACTTTTATCAGCAACCTGAAAATAGAGACCTGGTATTGTTTTATGAATACTATAACGGCGATACCGCAAGCGGTGTCGGCGCCTCCCACCAAACGGGGTGGAGCAGTCTTGTAGCTGCTTTGCTGAGAAATATTCAGGCCTGATTAAACTTTTGAAAGGCCGGTAAGTCGTAACTGTTTATCAACATTAAAGAATGCCTGATTGAAAACAAATGGTTGTAAAAAGAAGTATACAAATAGCGTTCATTTTATGTTGCCTTGCAGCAAACCATGCACTTAGTGCTCAACAATTACCCGACAGTACCGGTACTGATGCCAAAAGACAAATAGATTACACGCCGCCACCGGTAGATGCACAACAGGATATTAAAGACCTGGTAAGAAAGATTTTCAGGCGCAAAACCACTACTGTTCCTAACGAAATCCAGCTTAAAAAAAACAAGGTATATAGCAGTTTTTTTCCGGGGATTGGTTATACATTACAAACAGGGTATGCAGGAATAGTAAGCGAGGGGCTTGCCTTTTACACTGATACCGCCGACAATCAGAAAATTTCAAGCATACTTACGAATATCACTCTTACGCAGTATCACCAGTTGTTGTTTCCTTTAGCGGTAAACTTATGGACCGCCCGTAATAAATTTAATATTGTGCTGGATAATCGCTTTCTTAAATATCCGTCCACAACATATGGAATTGGCGCCCGAACAGCGGAAAGCGATGCCTACACTTTAAATTATAACTATATTAAGCTGCACCAAACCATTCAGACCAAAATTTACAACAACCTGTACGCAGGCCTGGGCGTTTATTACGATCGCTTATGGAATATCACGGAAGTTGATCCGCCTGCAGGTACAAGAACTTCCTTTCAAAAATATGGCGCCAGCCCAACAGAAACAGCTGCAGGCTTAGCGCTCAAACTGCTATACGACTCCCGCACCAATCAAATAAATACAGTCAACGGTATGTATTCAAATATTGTATACCGGCCTAATTTTACTTTTATGGGCAGTGACAATAACTGGCAATCTTTACAAATTGATGTAAGAAAATATTTCAAATTATTTGGCAGCCCAAAAAACATCCTGGCACTGTGGAGCTTTAACTGGCTTACATTGGGTAAAACAAAACCGCCTTATCTGTTGCTGCCAAGTACTGGCTGGGACGACTTTTACAATACCGGCCGCGGCTATATACAAAGCCGTTTCAGGGCAAAAGATATGATTTACGCGGAAGCAGAATATCGCTTTGGGATATTAAACAATGGCCTGCTTGGCGGGGTTGTTTTTACCAACGTGCAGTCGTTTTCCAGAAACCTCAGCACCCAATTATCTGTATTGGCACCGGGCGCTGGCGCCGGCCTGCGGGTAAAGCTCAACAAATTTTCCAACACCAATCTTTGCATTGATTATGGCTTTGGTATGAATGGTTCGAGGGGCGTATTTTTGAATTTGGGGGAGGTGTTTTGAAATACTATATCCCCATGGTTTATGTCCATTAATTGTCACATTTGTTTTGGCACCTTATAAAATACCTGCTTTACAAAAAAGTATCTTTCAGTAATAGATACCGAAAAAATCTTATTTTACAGCCCAACAAAATAAGGTTCCCGCAGTAATGACAATTACACCCATAAAAGTTTCCGCTACGCTGAATGATGCTTACAGAAAGCAAAGCCTTACGGCAGAACAGATGACCGTCTTTAAACAAAATCTGTCCATACTTTTCCATCGCATCAATGATGCGGAAAGCGAAGAATACAACAAGAATATTATTGCCGACTTTTTAAAGGATACCTACTACAAAAGCGTGTACGAAATAAATACCAATGAGCGGAAAGACCTGGTAATACACAACGGA
>JANYFI010000112.1 GCA_025362765.1 Ferruginibacter sp.
CAGAGATTAATATCGCAATGCCTAATGTAAAACCAAACTGTTTATAGAAGATTCCCGCAGGACCTTTCATAAAACCGACCGGTACAAATACTGCCGCCATTACCAGTGTGATGGAGATGATGGCGCCGGATATTTCACCCATACTTTTGATGGTAGCTTCCCTGGCTGGTAAGTGTTCATTCTCCATTTTTGTATGCACCGCTTCCACTACCACAATGGCATCATCCACCACAATACCGATGGCCAGTATCAGAGCAAACAAAGTAAGCAGGTTGATGGTAAAGCCAAACAGCTGCATAAAAAAGAAAGTGCCTAAAATAGCGACTGGTACTGCAATAGCGGGGATGAGTGTGGAACGAAAATCCTGTAAGAAAAGAAACACTACAATAAAGACAAGTATAAATGCTTCTATCAGCGTGTGCTTTACTTTATCAATAGACGCATCTAAAAATTCCTTGGAAGAATAGGGCACAAATGTGTTGATACCACGGGGTAAATTTTTATTTACGCCGTCCATTATGTTATTTACTTCGGTCAAAATATCGTTGGCATTGGAGCCAGCAGTTTGATAAATCAGGATACCTGTTGAAGGGCCTTTATCTACTTTGGCATCGGCGGTATAACTGAAAGATCCAAACTCCACACGGGCAATGTCTTTTAGTTTTATTGCTGCACCATCGTTGGTACTTTTCAGGATGATGTTTTCGTAATCTTCATTCCTGTTCAGCTTGCCTTTGTATTTGATGACGTACTCAAAAGACTCCTTGCTGCCTTCGCCGAATTTACCGGGTGCTGCTTCCAGGTTTTGTTCTTTGATGGCGGCGAGGACTTCCTGTGCAGATAAATTGTATGCCGCCAGCCGGTCTGGCTTTAACCAGATGCGCATGGCATAATCCTTTGAGCCAAAGATGGTGGCTTGTCCTACACCATGCACTCTTTGTATTTGAGGCACGATATTAATTCGGGCATAGTTTTGTAAAAAGGCTTCATCATAAGCGCTGTCTTTGCTGTATAAAGCAATGGCCATGATGATGCTGTTCTGTTGCTTTTGTGTGCTCAGCCCGGCCTGCAATACTTCCGCAGGAATCAGGCTGGTGGCCTTTGCCACCCGGTTCTGCACGTTTACCGAAGCAATGTCCGGGTCGGTGCCCGACTTAAAGAATACACTTAAAGTCATGGTGCCATCATTGTTGCTGTTAGAGGTCATGTAGGTCATGTTCTCCACACCGTTGATCGCTTCTTCCAAAGGCGTAGCTACTGAACGGGCTACTACTTCCGCACTGGCGCCCGGATAGGCTGCAGTTACCTGCACGGCCGGTGGCGCAATATCCGGGAATTGTGTAATAGGCAATGATAACAGGGAGACGAGGCCGAGCAATACCAGCAGTATGGAAATAACCGTGGACAGTACCGGGCGTTCTATAAATTTTTGAAACATAAATAATATTTGAAAAAAGGGCTCCCTTACCGCTCAAAATGGAGCGGTTTAAAGAGTACTGTTTGGATGATGTTTTTAAATTGTTAGTGTTGGTGTTGGAAGGATATGCATGATAATTACGGCTGTTGTTTCATTCTCCTGAAACACACCAATGCAGATTTTGTGATTATTAGTTTTTAGTTTGTTCTATATTATTTTTCGGAAGAACGGATGCCTGCAACACACTGTCTGCCGAAATGTTTTGTGGTGTAATCACTGCACCATCTTTCAGGCGTTGAATGCCACTAAATACAATTCTTTCGCCATTTGCCAGGCCCTTGCTTACCAGGTAATTGTTACCACTTTTGCCACTAACATTTATTTGTTTGCTGATTACTTTATTGCTGTCGCCGAGGGCGAAAACAAATACCTTGTCCTGCATTTCAAAAGTAGATTCCTGCGGTACCAATAACTGACCCTGGTGTTGCGATGGGATGCGTATTTTTCCTGTGATGCCGGAACGCAGCAACTTATCGTTGTTGGCAAACAGTGCCCTGAAACTGATGGTGCCGGAGCTGCGGTCAAACTGACCCTGTACCAGTTCAATTTTACCTTTGCTGTTGTAGATAGAATTGTCGGGCAATTGCAGATCAACAGCAGGAATATGCTTTATTTTTTCTTCCGTTGATTTGCCTTCGTAGCCGGTAATAAATTGCAGAAAATCAGCCTCGCTCATAGAGAAATAAGCATGTACATTGTTGACTGCAGACACAACCGTAAGTGGCAACGTTTCACCCTTGCCGATAAGGCTACCCTGCTTAAAAGGAATATGACCAACATAGCCGCTAACCGGCGCTGTGATTAAAGTGTAGCCGACTGAAATATCCGCACTTCCCTTGCCGGAGATAGCCTGCGCATGTTCTGCTTTGGCGACATCCAGGTTGGCTTTGGCGGTTTTTAACTGCGTTTCTGCAATCACTTTATTTTCTACCAACGGCTTCAGGCGGTCGTATTCTACCTGTGCTTTTTCAATCAAAGCATTGGCCGATTGTACAGTTGCAGCAGCATTCCTGCTCAGCTCGCTGTATTCCCTGCTGTTGATTTTAAACAGTGGCTGGCGCTGGTTTACATAAGCGCCTTCTTCCACATAAATCTTTTCCAGGTAGCCGCTTACCTGCGGGCGTATTTCCACATTGGTACTGCCTTCAATAGCGGCAGGATATTCCAGCCAGGTGGTGGCAGCACTGGCGTTGATTTTTATAACGGGTAACGTGGGTGGTGCCGGTACAGGGTTCATTGCCTGTCCTGCGCATGCGGCTAAAAATAGAATGCCGCCGTATAAAATGTAGGTGATTAGCTTGTTCATAACGTGTGTAAATTGTTTAACAGTGTTAAGTAATTAGTTTAAAAAAAACAGTTCTTTATAACTGTCCAAATGCGCTCAGCAAAGCGGAAATTTCCGGATCATTTCAGCCTGCCGTTTGTTGTTTTCGCCTGATGTTTATCTTTAAAAAAAACGATCAGTTGGGAGGAAGAATTTGTTGTTTGCTGGTTAGTGTTTGATGATGGATAATTGATTTAATTGTGTCATAATAACGCAATTAAATCGTTTAACAGTGTTAAGTTTTAAAGCAAAAAAAAATGCTTATCTCATAGAGGTAATAATACCGCTGATGGCATCTTTTAATACCTGTTTGTTCATTTCGTCCGATGTTAATTTACGGGTCATGTTGATGGAAATTAATCCGTGTAC
>JANYFI010000161.1 GCA_025362765.1 Ferruginibacter sp.
GGCTGAATTCAGAAGAACTGGTTATCCAAAAATATGGACAGGCATAGACTTAGGAAGTACTAATGGCGAAATTCCCCGCAGGGTAACCTATCCACTTTCAGAAGACAACTTAAACAAAGCAAATAAGAATGCAGCCGTATCCCTGCTTACAAATCACATAGGCACTCCAGTAAGTGGTAATGACGACATGATGAGTAGAATATGGTGGGATACCAAGCCGGGATTGCCTTTTCATCAGGCGAAGCAGGGCGTCTATCCGCCTGAAATCTATTAATAGTTGGGTAGACAATTTTGTATCCCGTTTTTTTTTAAAATGAATGATGCAAGTTTTCTCATATAGCATAGCAGTTAAAATCAAGGAAATGTTTCTACTTTTCCTTCTTTTTTATTACAAATAAAAGGCAGAATATAAGTGATAAGTGAAATTGACATCCATGAATGAATGGATTGAGAATTTGTAAATGAGATTGATCAGCAAATGATAGCGTTTTCTATTCCCTTCCTTCTTTTGAATATTGCCGGTTGATCCATTTAATAGATAAAATAATAAAGGTACTTGATGGAGTAAAATTTAATTGGTTGAGATTTTTTTTATAAAAGAAATCGAGATTTAGTCTTATTGCCGAGTAGCGGGGAGATTATTCCGGGGCGAACATTTTCAATTCAATTTGAATAATATTAATCACAGATTTTATTTTGCATGTTACTGGTTACTGTATTAAACCCGGTATGGAAGTAATAAATTTTAACTAAAGATGAAACTAAAATATTTTATTCCCTTCTGCATGATACTTGTAAGTATCAGCAACTGTACTTCATCAAAAAAAAACGTAGGGGAGGAATTTGTAAAAGGCTGTACGGATAACAAGGCTGTAAATTATTTGCCCTCTGCTAATCAGGAAGATGGTTCATGCATTTTTGCCACTTCTACTTTAAATCCTATTGCCAATACCTATCCCAATGATAAAGGGATAGAAAGCGATACGGATGTTTTATATGTTGAAAAATTTGATGATGGGATGACGAACATTCTTGGTAGATACCAGGATATAAAAAATAGCGAAGGGATGTCGCTGGATAAAGATATCCCTGAAGGAAGCAGCACACCGAATTCAATTAAAATAACCAACACCGGCGGTAAAAATGATGGCGGCCATTTGTTCAAACAATTTCCCGTTGGTTTTGATGGTACTGTTTATCTGCGGTATTATGTAAAATACCCATTGATTTCTAAAGGGTATATTCATCATGAATCGGTTTGGATTGGCGGCTATAATCCTTCTGTAAACTACCCCGATCCAAGAGCGGGTTTTTGTGGCCTGGGCGATAAAAGAATTTCTATTGCTTACGAACCGGTTACTGTACCCGCAATGGATACTTACCTTTATTGGGGCGATATAAAAAGCTGGAATGGCGGAACCAGTTGTTATGGCAACGACATGGTCAATGGTAGTCCTACCGCCCAAAATCTTACCTGGGATAAATGGATGTGTATTGAACTGATGATTAAAATGAATAACCCTGTAACCGCTTACAACGGCGAGTTAAGGATCTGGCAGGATGGGGTAGAAGTAGGGTACTGGGGACCGGGTTTTCCAAACGGTCATTGGGCTACAGATTCCTGGTTCAATAGCCCCGCTGATCCTGCATTCCAGGGATTCAGGTGGCGCACCGACGCAAAGCTCAATATCAATTATATTTGGATAGAATTTTATGATGATAAAAGCCCGGTAGGAGAAGATCATTACATTAAATATTCCAACCTGGTGATGGCAAGAAAATATATAGGGCCAATAAAAAAATAGATACTTTTATTTTCTTCATTTTAATAAAAATAATGAAAAACATCTGTCTGTTAGTCATTGCATTTCAACTGCTGTTGCTCAGTTGCAGCACAACTTCTTTTCACGAAGTAAAAGTTGATAACCCTGTGTTTGCACCGGATACAGCTTTTGTGGGGTATGAAGATTTGTCTTCTCCTAAATTCACCGCCTTAAAAAAAACGTATCAACTCGATACAGTTTTTCTTGGTGAAAAGAATGAGCTGAAAAGAATATTGTTATTAAGGAACTGGATCAGGAGCCATATATCAATCAATGATCCGGGCCCTCACCCTGGTGATGGTTCTGTAGAGAGTATTATAAATGAGGGGCTGAAAGGAAATGGTTTCCATTGCGGTCATTTTATGGTAGTACAAAATGCAGTGATGAATGCGTATGGGTATGTAACAAGAACTTTAGGTGCAGGGCCCGGTATCTCGTCTCCCGGCACAAATGGGCATCACGGTATTGATGAAGTATGGCTTAACAGTTATAGTAAATGGTTTTTATCGGATGCAAAATATAATTCTCATTTTGAAAAGAATGGCATCCCATTATCTGCGTTGGAAATAAGGGATGAATTTTTAAAAAATAAAGCTGCTGATATTACGCTGGTAAAAGGCCCGGATAGAACACCGGTTGCTTTTGATGAAGAGTATAAAAAAAGTAAAGAAGATTTTGCAAGAACGTATGCTAATGTAGAATGGAACAGGCGCAATGACTTGTACACTAATTGGCCTAAAGACAGCAGCTACGAAATAATGTACCAGGACGAATATTTTAAAACCCATACCTGGATATGGGATGGAAAACC